>CATLPS010000020.1 GCA_950054535.1 uncultured Chlamydiae bacterium
AAAGATTATTACCTTATACCTCTTTACTTTTTGAAAAGTATAATGAGGTCATTTCACCTATAAAAATAAAAAAATGGGGAAATTTGAATTTAACCTACTCACTGCCTATAAAGAGGTTTCTACTCCTTGTCAGGGCGAATTTAGAACAATTTTTTGTAAACAAAAAGAGCGAGTCAATTTTGAACTCATGCCGCGTACGCAGACTCTTTTTGGCAGTTCACGCGGAAAGTTTAAATATGCCGCGGGCCTTACATTTGCCGTGAATGGTTTTTTTAAAGGTGATGTTTTTTACTCGGTGCAATTGGGGAAATTTTTTCTCTCTGATTTTGATCAGGTGAAAGATGTCGACCGCTTAAACCCATCACAGCTGATTAATGTGCGCTCCGATGTCGTGCGCTACTACCAGCAAACCTCTTTTACTTTAGATGAAGCGTACCTAGAAAAAGTTTGGAACTTAGGCAAAGGGTGGTATAGCCGGATTGCCATGGGCTATTTTGAGATTGAATATGCAGGTACCGCTTTTGAGTGTCTCTATAGCCCAGCTAAGTCAAATTGGGCAGTGGGCATAGATTGTGCCATCTTAAAAAAGCGGGCATACAAAGGATGGGGCTTTACGAATAGAGTACGAAAGCTAGATGGATTTGTACCGCACTGGCTTCCCTTTACCGGCAGCCAAGGTTTTTTAAATATCTACTATAATTGGACCTGCGCCGATATCGAGCTAAAACTTAGTTTAGGTAAATTTTTAGCAAATGATTGCGGCGCCCGCTTTGAGGTGTCGCGCTATTTTCAAAGTGGCATGCGAGTAGGTTTTTGGTATACTTTAACAAATGGCAATGATCGTATTAATGACCAAACCTACTATGACAAAGGAATCTTTTTTTCTGTGCCACTAGATATTTTCTACTCAAGGTCAAGTCGTTCACGTTGGGGATATGGCATGTCTGCATGGTTACGTGATGTAGGAGTCAAAGCGGCAAATGGATCAGAACTTTACAATCTCATCTACTTGCAACGCCAATAATCGCTCTTTTAACTTCACTTAAACTTGGTAAAAAAAATATTTATTTATAACCACTGATTTTTCAATATGAAAAAATAGCTCTTTTTGTTTGGGTTAGTGAAAGTAAAGAGAGAGAAAAAAAAACTTAAATGGCAACAAGTACAATAAAATAATGAAAGACTTACCCCCGCTGCTTTTTAGCGGCTCTTCCAATTTAGAACTTGCTAGCCAAATTGCAAAGTTATTGCAAATCGACTTAAGTCTGCGCAATCTTCACCTTTTTCCCGACAAAGAGATTTTTGTGGAAATTCTGCAGCCAGTACAAGATCGTGATACATTTATTGTACAATCGTTATTTAACGATCCAAATGTGCATTTAATGGAGCTTTTAGTGATGGCAGATGCGCTGAAACGCGCTAAGGCTCGCTCTATTACAGCTATTTTACCCTATTTTGGCTATGCTAGACAAGATCGCATGATCAACTATGGTACTCCCATCACAGCAAAACTGGTGGCAGATCTTATTGTTTGCGCTGGAATAAATAAAGTGATCACATTAGATTTACACTCAGAGCAAATCGAAGGTTTTTTTGATATTCCTGTGGACCATCTTGTTAGTCGCTGTATCTTTACGCACTATTGCAAAACAGCGGGCATTAAAAACGCAGTGATTGTGGCTCCTGATAAAGGCAGTATTAAAATTGCCAGCGGCTTTTCTAAAGAACTTGGGTGGCCCATGGCTTTAATTGATAAAGAAAGGCTCAACCCTTTTCATGTAGCTATGCGCTTTTTTATTGGAAATGTAGCAGATAAAACCGTCATTTTAACAGATGATATTTGCTCTACAGCAGGGACGCTGGTTCATGCAGCTAATCGCTGCCAGGAGCTAGGGGCTAAAAAAATCATTGCTTTAGTCAGCCACGCTCTTTTTGTAAAAGACGCTTTAGCGCAGCTGACAAAAAGTCCTATTGAGCAGGTAATCACTACTGATAGCATTTCTTTAAGCCAAGAGATGAAAAGCCATCCTAAAATTCACGTTGTGTCAGTGGCCTCGCTTTTTTCCTCGGCAATTCAGCAGGCCTCTTCTTTTCGCTTTTGTACGGCAAAAATTTAGGATTTTTTTTAATAAGATTACTTGCCTAAAAAGAAATTTTTCCATTAATTTGACAATAAAAGCATTTTTCAAATAGCAAGAGAAAAAATTAGCTCTTTTAGTTGAGAATGGAGCTTACTTTAAGTTAGAGAAAAGGAAAAGCAAGTATGGTTGATATCAAAACAGAAAAAGGGTTAGATATTCCTATTATGGGAAAGCCCCAAGGAGCTCCTCAACCACTCAAAGCTTTGCAAAATGCTTTTTTTGAAGGTCACCGTTTAAAAATCGCTTTAGATCTTAAGCCTTTTGAAGAGGTCAGGTTCAAATTACTTGTGCGAGTGGACGATACTGTCAAGCTGGGCCAACCACTACTAGAAGACAAGTCTTGTCCAGGAAGGTATTTTGTTGCTCCAGCTGCGGGAGTAGTTCGAGAGGTACGTCGAGGTTTAAAAAGGCGCCTTTTAGATATTGTCATCGATGTTGCCGAAACAGAAGAAAAAATCACTTACGAAAGTCCTAATTTGTCCTCTGCTAAAAGGGAAGAGCTCATTGATTTTTTGATGCAAGCAGGTCTTTTTGCCTTTATTAGACAGCGCCCTTTTAATCTTTTAGCAGATCCTCAAAAAATGCCCCGAGCTATTTTTGTCAAAGCGCTCGAATCTGCTCCGTTTGTTCCGCCTGCTGAAATGCAGGTAAAGGGGCATGAAAAAGAATTTCAATTAGGGCTGCAGCTTTTATCTAAGCTGACCTCTGGCCAGGTGCATCTTGTCTATCGCAAAGACTCTGACTGCTCTATTTTTAAAGATGCTCATCATGTGGTTCACCACACAGCACAAGGGCCGCACCCCATTTCTAGCCCTTCTTTGCATATTCATCATATCGACCCTATTCGTTCTGCTGAAGCAGTGATCTGGACAGTAGATGCTTTGGCTGTAATAAAAATTGGTTATTTGATGAGTCAAGGGCACTATTTTGTAAACAAGGTGATAGGAATTGGAGGGCCAGGAATTGCCGAAGGTAAAACAGGTTATTTTCAAGTAAGAGAAGGAGTGGCTATTCACTCCTTAATGGCGACGCGCATAGAAGGAGAAAACATCCGCCTTATTTCCGGCGATCCGCTGGCGGGAACACAAGTAGAACCAGAAGATTATCTTGGTCTATATGACTCTGTTTTTTGCGCTATCCCGGAAAATAACTCTCGAGAATTTCTTCACTTTTTTCGTTTAGGAAAAGATAAATATACCTTTAGCCGCGCCTATCTATCTGGCCATTTTGACCACTCCAAGCAAAATTGTTTTTTTACTACTAATAATCATGGCGAAAGGCGCCCTTTTATCGACAATACTTTATATGATCAGGTGATGCCGCTAGCTGTTTCTACTATGCATCTTGTCAAGGCCGTAATGGCCGAAGACTATGACCTAGCCGCAAGCCTAGGATTATTAGAAGTAGACGGAGAAGATTTTCTTTTGCCTACCTTTGTCTGTCCTTCTAAAATTGAAATGCGCGCTATCATCGATAAGGGACTTAAACACTATGCCGAAGACACCTTGGGTTAAGTTTCTTAAGTTTAAATTTTTTTATTTTTAGTTTCAGGTCGTCTGTTGACTTTTTGTAACAGGATGCTATAATTCCTAAATATTTTTAAATAAAGTCGATAGATGAAACGAATTGCTGTTTTAGGAAGTACCGGTTCTATTGGAAAAAATGTTTTAAATGTCGCCCGTCATTTAAAAGAGAGTGTCCAAGTGGATGCAATTGCAGCTCACTGCAATATTGAACTACTTCAAGCGCAAGCGCAAGAGTTTCGCCCGCGTTTAGTAGCTGTATTTGACGAAAAAAAAGCAATGGAGCTACAAAAGAAAATCCCTCACATTGAAGTAGTTGCTAAACAAGAGGGGTTAATCGCTGCTTCTACTCTACCCCAAGTAGAGATGGTAGTTTCTGCTATTTCTGGCCTAACCGGGCTTATTCCTACTATCAAAGCAATTGAGGCCGGCAAAGATATTGCTTTAGCAAATAAAGAGGTGTTAGTTGCAGCAGGTCAGCTTATTACCTCTTTAGTAAAAGAAAAAGGGGTGCAGCTACTTCCAGTAGATAGCGAACATAGCGCTATCTTTCAATGTCTGCAAGGCAATAAAAACCGCTTCATCCGACGCTTGGTATTAACGGCGTCAGGAGGGCCATTTAAAAATTGGTCTAAAGACCAACTTGCTCAAGTCTCTTTGCAAGATGCACTGGCTCATCCTACTTGGCAAATGGGAAAAAAAATTACAATAGACTCTTCCACTTTAATGAATAAAGGGCTAGAAGTCATTGAAGCTTACTGGCTTTTTAATATTCCTTTCGCTAACATTGAAGTAGTTATTCATCCGCAAAGTATCATTCACAGTATGGTCGAATTTGACGATTGCTCTACATTAGCTCAAATGAGCCAACCGACAATGGTAATTCCTATTCAATACGCTTTGACCTACCCTGATAGAAAACCGACAATTGCCGCTCCTCTCGATTTTACCAAGCAAATGGCTTTAGAGTTTTCTCCACCTGACTATGCAAAATTTCCTTGCCTTTCTCTTGCTTATGAATCTTTAAAAAAGGGCGGAACTTTGCCCTGTTTTATGAATGCAGCCAACGAGGTCTTAGTAGAGCGCTTTTTAAACCAGGAAATTTCTTGGAATCAAATCGCCATCTTCCTTCAAGAGCTGATGGAGAAACATCAAAACCGGCCAGCTGACTCTTTGCAAACAATTTTAGAAGTAGATGCATTAGCAAGAAAGCAAGCAGCAACCTACCAATTAACTGATTCATTATAAAAGGTTTAGTCCACTATGTTCACGAGTATTTTCTATCTCCTTATGGCGATTTTGGGTTTGAGTTTTTTAATTTTTATCCATGAGCTAGGTCACTATTTCATGGCCCGCCGCGTGGGGATGCGAGTGGAGACTTTTTCCATTGGTTTTGGCCACCCCATCTACTCTTGGGTACGCGATGGCGTAAAATGGCAAATCGGGTGGCTGCTATTTGGCGGATATGTCAAAATTGCAGGTATGGAAGGAGCAGAAAAACAAGATCCTTATACCATTAAAGATGGCTACTTTGGTAAGCGTCCTATCGATCGCATTTTAGTCTCTTTGATGGGGCCATTAGTGAATATTGTCTTTGCCTTTATTGCTTTTACACTTTTGTGGTCAGCTGGAGGAAGAGAGAAAAAGTTTAGCGAATCTACTCATAAAATTGGTTGGATTGACCAACAGTCGCAGCTATATGCTCGCAAGGTGAGACCAGGTGATGAAATCATTCGCTATAATCAAGAGCCTTTAAGAAGTAGCAAAGACCATCTTACAGTTCCTATGATGTCTGGGGAAAAGGTAAGAGTGGAAGGAGAGCATGTTGACTTGGCAGCTAAAACAAAAACCCCTTTTGATTATACAGTTGCTACTTATCGCCATCCTGCTTCCGCTGATAAAGAGGTAAAAACGATAGGCGTTTTAACGCCGGCTAGCTATGTGGTCTACGATCGCTTGGCGGGAAAAGAAAATCCTATTCCTAACGGCTCTCCTATGCAGGAAAGCGGTATTGAATATGGCGATCGCATTGTGTGGGTTAATGGTGTAATGATCAACTCTGCGCAGCAACTTGCGCATGTGATTAACGAAAAAGCAGCTCTACTGACAATTCGCCGGGGGGGCCAAACTTTCATTCGCCGTGCTCCTCGGGTAAAAGCAGAAGAACTTAAGTGGGATAGCGAATTTAAAGAAGAGCTCATCGATTGGCAATTTGAAGCTGGGCTCAATAACGAAAAAATTCAAAGCCTTTTTGTGATTCCTTATAATTTGACAAGTACAGGAGAAATCGAGGCGAGGGTAGAATTTATTGATAAAGAAAATGAAGAGGAAGCTTTTCCCTCTGCGCCCTTTTCCCATCTAGATAGCCCATTAAAAATAGGCGATCAAATCATTGCTGTTAATGGAGTAGCAGTTTCTCTTTCTTATGAGATTCTTTTTCAGCTGCAAAAACAGGTGACAAATATCATTGTACAAAGAGACCCGCAACTGCAAGAGGTGATTGACTCTAAAGAGGCCGATCAGAGATTTGATCAACAGTTTAAAGAGCAAGACCTGCAAAGAATTGTTTCTACTATTGGCACGAAAGCGCCTGTAAAACAAGTGGGTAACCTTGTTTTACTTCGCCCCATTGAGCCTAAAAAAAGAGGCGACTTTAAACTTGAGCCAAAAAATCAAGCTCTCCTAGCAAAAGAGATAGAGGCACAAAAAAAAGCAATAGAGTCGATCACAGACCCAGAAAAAAAAGCACAAGCAAAACAGCTGTTCAGCCAGTTTAACGATCAACTCGTGTTAGGGCTACCTGCTATTCAAGATGTCCAGGTAAATTTTAATCCTAATCCAGTAAGCTTGTTCACTCAGGTTTTTGAAGAGATTTGGACGACGCTTTCTGCTCTATTTACAGGTTCTTTAAGCCCAAAATGGTTAAGTGGTCCGATTGGAATTGTACAAGTAGTGCATGACAACTCCATGGTGAGCATAAAAGAGGCGCTTTTTTGGCTAGGTGCAATTAGTTTAAACTTAGGAGTGCTCAATTTATTGCCTTTACCGGTTTTAGATGGAGGCACGATCTGTTTCTCTCTTTATGAGCTAATTACAGGACGGCGCATTCAAGCAAAAACAATGGAAAAATTAATCATTCCATTTGCACTTTTATTGATTGGATTCTTTGTTTTTCTTACCTATCACGATCTGTCACGCCTTTTTAAAAATTTCTTTTAAATAAAAGGCTAACACTGCAGCTAGACAAAAACGCCCATCCTTTGTTTGGCTGCAGCTTTTTCTCCTTACACTTTAAAGTTAAGATCTCCTATAAAGAGGCCTTGAGTCTTTTTATATAGTTAACTTGTTAATGTTTGTACGTAAGGTGAAGGAAAGCTATGGCTATCTCCATGACAAAACGGCCGCGAAATTTAGGCATTGCTCAGTCTGCTGCTATTTTATATGGCGACTGGGGAACCAGTAAAGCTTATGTAATTGGCCTTGCTTTTGCCATTGCGGGCTATGCCTCCTTTTGGCTTATTTTAGCGGTCTGCATTTTAAATGCCATGGTGGCTATTAATTATATCTACATCTGTAAATTTAGCCCTAATGGAGGAGGCGTTTATAGCTCAGCCAAAAATCGCTCGCAGGTACTGGCTTTAATTGGGGCATTTTTTTTGGTAGCTGACTATTTAATTACCGCTTCTCTCAGTTCACTTGCCTGCTTTAGCTATATTGGCGTGGCCAATCCAGAAATATGGGCGATAGGCGCCATTGTAGCTATCGGCGTGCTGAATCTATTTGGTTCGCGCCACTCCGGTAACGCCGCTTTAGTTGTAGCTTCGATCACCTTTATCATTGTGCTTTCATTAGGGGTTCTCTCGATTCCTTTTATCGATAGCGCCGTTCATCGTATTACACCTTTGCCTGGTACTCCCTTAGAAAACTGGGATATTTTTGTCGGTATTATCGTTGCTCTTTCAGGAATTGAGGCCATTGCCAATCAAACGGGAGTCATGAAGCTCGATCCTGGAAGTACAGAGGAGAACCCTTCTGTGCATCAAACATCGAAGTGGGCCATTATCATTGTCATGTTAGAAGTTTGTTTTTTCACTGCTTTTTTTGGCTTAATGATGAATGCAATCCCTGGGTTAAAATTAGTCGATGGCAATATAAATGCAGCGAATATGCCAGATATTCGCGACTATATGCTTAAATATATGGGAGATTTTTTTGTCACTAATTTATTTGGCAGCATGATGCTGGGAAAAGCATTTGGCTTTATTGTCAGTACAGTTTTTGCCATTTTACTTTTATCGGCTGTCAATACCGCAATTGTATCTTTAATTTCCCTATTTTATGTCATGTCAAAAGATGGCCAAATGCCAGACTTTTTTCAAAAAATGACCAGGTTTGGCGTGCCCTATTACCCGCTCTTTTTTGCTGTAGCAGCGCCTGCTGTTGTTTTGATTTTTATTCATGATGTGGCAGGGCTTGCTAACCTTTACGCCGTAGGATTTGTGGGCGCAATTGCCCTTAATTTAGGAATGACGGCTAGTAACCCCGATATTTCTATGAAAAAAAGCGAAAAAGCATTTATGTATTTCACTTTTGCCGTCATGTTAATCATCGAGCTCACTTTATTTGCTACTAAACCAGAAGCAAGGCGCTTTGCGATTGCAATTTTGACAATCGGCTTAATTTTAAGAGCCTGGGTGATTGAAATGCGGCAAAAGGTCTGGTCAGATAAAAAAATTGATCGCAAACATGCCTCTCTTTACGAAGAAGATGAGAAAACTCCTATTCACTATGGCGCGCTTCTATGCGTAGTAAATACAGTTGGCAAAACTTTAGATTTTGCTATTTTTGAAGCAAAAAAATTGCAAGAACCGCTCTATATTTTATTTGTACGCGAGCAAAAAGTTGTGTCAGAAGCAGATCGCAGAAAGTTATGGATTGATGATGAAGAGGCGTGCAAACTTTTTGATTATGCTAAAGATAGCTCGCACGAAATCAACATCAAGTTTTTTTATGCAGTTACAGATTTGCCTTCCACTACCATCGTACAAGCCGCTAAAGACTTACAAACTTCACGCCTTATTATTGGTAGGCCAAGAGAGAATAAAATGCTTAAGCTTTTGCGAGGTAATTTAACGCAGGAACTGGCAGAAAAACTTCCAGATACAATTGATTTAGTGACCATTTCTTAAATCTATTAAAATTAGGGCGTGTATTCAAATCAGTATTAAGAACAGGGGCGCCATGGCGTGATATCTCAAAGGAAATTTTATCCTTGTTCTACAGCTTACACATATTTTAGAAAATGGTCAAAACAGAGTTATTTTACCAAGGACCTTTTTCACCCAAGTTTTTGGCAAAATGCCTTAAGGGATGGTGCATATCATTCAAGATCTTTAAGAGATTTTTTAATATTTTTGATAAAGATCTTTATAAAGAATGTCAGCTTATTGAGTGTCTGTTTTTTTAGATAAAAAAGGATAGGCGTATCACTACAAGTTATGAAAAACTTGCATCCAATTTTCATTCAATGATTATCTTTTATTTTAATTTGACTACTATCTTGAATATACTCCCTAAATAAAAAAAATCTTTATTAAAAATAGATGTTTTTTTGCTATTATTTTACTAAAAAACTTTAAAGGAGATAATAAATTGAACGTTGACAATAGCCAAGATCTTGCTTATATGGCCCCTTCTTTTATAGAAAAAAGGCTCATCGAAATAGAAGAGGCCAAAGAAAAGCCTTCTTTATTAAAAAAAATAAAAGCAGTAGTAAACCGATTTTTGCTTCTATTTGTGTCGAGTGCTAAAAAAAATGAGGTACAAACTACTATTTCCGCTAAAATTACTGCTTTGAAAAGCTTAAATAGTATTTTAAATAAAAATAATTTAAATCTATTAGATCTATTTTTAGAGCTAAAACAAGGGATTACTTTAGAAGAAATCAGTCGCCTTACCTATCAAATACAGCAAGCAGAGATTGTCTTCAAAAAGCCCACTAGATCACAAAGCTAAAATTCTGCTTTAAACTTAGTTGCTTCCTTTCAGTTATCTGGCGCAAATGGATGCTTAAGATTTTTAAGGGATGGAAACTCAATTTTTAAGGGTAGAAGAAAGAGCAGCTTTTTTTCTTAAAGAGAAGGCAGCTCTTTTTTTTGGCTACACACTTTTCCCTTTTCACATGAGGATAAATCATGTATGATTTTTGCATGAAATCAAGCAACTTTATCTTAAAGTAAAATTATTATTGGGGCTTAAAACTACTATTCTTAAGCTATAAAAAGCCAAAGAGTAGTAAGCGAAAAAAAAGAGAGGGTTTAAGGTGGCTAATTCTTTAGAGTTTGAAGCAGTCGTCAAAGGTTTTGGCTCGGTCAAAGCGCTAGACCACATCTCATTTTCGATCAAAAAAGGCGAGTTTTTCTCTCTGCTAGGTCCTAGCGGCTGCGGCAAGACTACTCTTTTAAGGCTGGTAGCTGGTTTTGAAAAACCCGATAGCGGCCGTATTTTATTAAACGGTAAAGAAATTACCGACCTGCCGGCTAATCAAAGACCAATCAATACCGTTTTTCAAAGCTACGCGCTTTTTCCTCATTTAAATGTATGGGATAATATTGCTTTTGGCCTCCGCATTGCCAAACGCTCCAAAGCCTATATCAAAAAAGAGGTAGAGGCCATGCTTGCTTTGATCCAGATGGAGGAGCTAGCCTATAAAAAACCCGATCATATTAGCGGCGGTCAAAAGCAGCGCGTGGCTATTGCTAGAGCGTTGGTCAACCGCCCGACCGTTTTACTACTCGACGAACCTTTAGCAGCTCTTGATCTAAAGCTGCGCCAACGCATGCTACTCGAGCTTGATCTTATTCACGATGAGGTTGGAACAACTTTTTTATACGTTACGCACGATCAAAGCGAAGCGATGGCAGTGAGCGATCGCATCGCAATTTTAAATCGCGGCAAGCTAGAGCAAATTGGCAGGCCTATAGAGCTGTACGAAGCGCCCAAAAGTAGTTTTGTGGCTGCCTTCATTGGAGATACTAACTTTTTAGATGGCTGGGTAGCAGAGCAAAAATTAAAAGAGTATTCGCTACTTTCTATTAAAGAATTTCCGCAAGTGCTCTGTTTCAACGATAAAAAATTGTCAGTAGGCGATCCTGTTCATATGAGCATCCGGCCGGAAAAAATTCACATTACCTCGGACAAGCCAACTGATAAACCTTTGGTCAATTGCATGCAAGGCGTGATAGAAGAGATCATCTATCAAGGAGATCATACGAAGTTTGGCGTGAGAGTCGGCACGCACCGCATCATTGTATTTCAGCAACATAGCCGCTTTTTACTCGATGAAAAACCAATGACATGGAACGATAAAGTATGGCTGTGGTGGCACGCTGACGATGGGTTCATTTTAGAGAGATATGAGGTGATCAAAGAGGAAGAGAGTGAAATAAGTAGCTTAAAGCAAGAGCTAGTTTAAGGTTTAGGGCAAGTAATGAAAACAAAATTTGAAGAAGTAGGGCTTACTTTTCCTTCTGCTCTTTGGTTAATTATTTTCTTTTTTATTCCCACTTCCGTAATTGTCTTTTACGCTTTTAAGCCAGGCGACCTTTATGGAGGAATTGAAGCTGGCTGGACACTGGCTAATATTAAAAATCTTTTTACCTCTTATCAGCTTACTATTCTTTTAAGAACGCTGTGGTTTAGCTTGGCAACAACAGCTATTTGCCTTTTTTTGGCGCTGCCAACCGGATTTTTTTTAGCTCAAACTAGCCAAAAAAGTCGTAAACTTCTACTTTTGCTAATTGTGGTGCCTTTTTGGACTAGCTTTTTGATTCGTGTATTTGCGTGGAAATCGCTTCTTCATCCCGAAGGAGCTTTAAAGAAAATTTTAGTTTACCTTCATCTAGTTCAAGAAGAGACGCTTTTGCTCTATAACGCCGGCGCTGTTCTTTTAGTAATGGTTTACACCTATTTGCCTTTTGCTATTTTGCCTCTTTATACCGCTGCAGAAAAATTTAATTTTCATCTTTTTGAAGCTGCAACAGACCTTGGGGCCACGCGCTCACAAGCATTTTTTAAAGTGTTTCTTCCCTCTGTTCGCACCGGAATCTTAACTGCTTTTTTAATGGTTTTTATTCCAGCGACAGGAGCCTATGTGATTCCCGATATTGTAGGTGGATTTAGCAATGAAGTATTAGGGAATAAAATTGCGCAAAGAACTTTTGTTGATAGAGACCTGCCCGAAGCTAGCGCTCTTTCTCTCTCTTTAGCCTTAGCAGTGCTTTTACCTATGTTAGCTGTTCTTTGGTTGCAGGCAAAATCAGACCCAAAAATTGTTAAAAAGGATCGCCGCTAATGAATGTAAAGCGATTTTCATTTTGGGTTACTTGTGCCATTTTAATCTTTTTTTATCTGCCCGTCTTGATGTTGATGGTAACTTCGTTTAATGATTCACGTTTTGGAGGGCTATGGAAAGGGTTTTCTCTTAAGTGGTACTATCAGCTTTTTGCCGAGGAAAATTTATGGAGTTCAGTGAAAAACTCCTTAATCATTGGCATTAGTGCTACAGTGGTCTCCTCTATCTTAGGCACGTTAGCCGCTTTGAGCTTATACCGCTATCGTTCTGCTTTGCAAAAAGCCCATTATGGCTTAGTCTACACACCATTAGTGGTGCCAGATATTTTGATGGGAATTAGCTTGCTGCTCTTTTTTGTCACTGTTCATTTGCAGCTAGGTCTGTTTACTATTTTTGTCGCTCATACGACCTTTTGTTTAAGCTATGTCACTTTTGTCATTTTAGGTAGGCTGCAAACATTAGATTATGCTCTGATCGAGGCGGCCGAAGATCTGGGCGCTAATTACTGGCAGATTTTTTGGCGTGTGAAATTACCGCAGCTCTTTCCGGCTATTTTATCGGGTGCTTTACTAGCTTTTACTCTTTCTATCGACGACTTTGTGATCACTTTTTTTGTAGCCGGGCCAGGATCGACTACTTTGCCCATCTATATCTATAGCTTAATGAAATTTGGTTCTACGCCCATCATTAACGCCCTTTCCACACTATTAATTGTTGCTACTTTTGCAATTGTGTGGATTGTACAAACGACAACTAAAGAGCAAAAATGAAAGCAATGAAATGGCTAGCTACTCTTTGTTTAATTTTTTTAAGCAGCTGCTCTTCTAATGATAAAGAGCTGCATATCTATAGCTGGGGAGACTATATCAACCCCGAAGTGGTAAAAAAATTTGAAGAAAAATACCATTGTCGCGTCATTTTAGACACCTACGACTCTAATGAGTCCATGTACTCTAAACTCAAATCGGGGGCGACGGGATATGACCTTATTTTTCCTAGTAACTACATCTTAGATCTTTTGAATCAGCAACAGATGTTGCAGCCCATTGATAAAACAAAAATTCCCAATTTAAAATATTTAGATACCCATCTGATAGAACTTCTTAAAACAACGGTGGATGCTAGCAGTATTCCTTACATGCTAACTTTTTCCGGCATTGGTTATCGACAAGATCACATTTCCAATATGGTAGACTCTTGGAATGCATTTGGGCAAAGTCAGTGGCGCGGTAGAATGACCATGCTTAATGATTTTCGCGAAACGATTGGGGCAGGCCTTAAATATCTTGGGTATAGCGTGAATTCTAAAGAAGAAAAAGAGATTCAAGCTGCCGCAGACCAGGTCATTAAATGGCGAAATAACTTAGCCAAATTTGAAAGCGAGCAGTACAAGAATGGAATTGCCACGGCAGAGTTCTTAGTGGTACATGGTTATAATGGCGATATTTTGCAGGTCATGCAAGAAGATAAAGGTGTCAATTTTATCTACCCCAAAGAGGGAGCGGTCGTTTCTTGTGACTATTTGGCCATTCCTAAAAACGCGCCTCAAAACGCGCTTGCTCATGAGTTCATCAATTTTCTTTACGAACCTGAAATGGCTGCGCTAAATATGTCGACCACTTTGTTTATCTCTCCTAATAAGCAAGCGTATCGCTATCTTGCGCCCCATTTAAAGAATAACCCCGTCCTATTCCCTTCTGATGAGACACTAGAAAAAATGGAATTAATTTTGGATTTAGGCCAAGACATTGTTAAATACCATCGCGCCTGGGATAGAATTAAAAGTGGTTAGTCTTTTCATTTAAATGACAAGCTGCAAACTGACTTGGTAAGAGCTCTTTTAATGCAGGTTTTACCTGCTGGCATTTCTCCATCTGATAAGGGCATCTTGCCTGAAAAGGGCAGCCTGAAGAAGAATTTGGCAAGGAACACTTTTCTTTTAATAAAGAAAGAGGAGCTTTTTCTCTCTCTTTTTTAGGATCGGCAATAGGCGCAGCAGCAATAAGCGCCTGCGTATAGGGGTGGGCAGGAAAACGACAGACCTGCTCGCTTGGCCCAGTTTCTACGATCTGCCCTAAATAGAGAATTGCCAAACGATGAGTAAAGTTTTTAAGAGCCGCTAGATCATGTGAAATCAAAAGATAGGAAAGCTTGAGTTCTTTTTGCAAAAAAGTAAAAAGCTGCATGATTTTTAGCTGCGTAGAGCTATCTAAAGCGGAAAAAGGCTCATCGCAAATGAGGAGTTTGGGATTTAAAGCAAGCGCCCGTGCAATAGCTATGCGCTGCTTTTGTCCTCCACTTAGCTCATGGGGGTAGCGATCGAGAAGTTGCTGCTCCAGCCCAACTAACTCTAGTAAATAAGGGATTTGCGCCTTTATTAAATTACGTTTGTGTTGCAAAACAAAAGGCTCTGCTAAGATCTGCTTTACCGTAAAAAGAGGGTTGAAAGACTGCCCTGGATGCTGAAAGATGATCTGCATATGGCAGCGCTGCGCTTGTAGCTGCTTAAAAGATAATTTAGATAAATTGATTCCATTAAAATAAACTTGGCCACTAGTTGGAGGCGGTAGCTGCAAAATTGCTTTAGCTAAAGTGGACTTTCCACAGCCGCTTTCGCCACCTATTCCTAGCGTTTCGCCAGCATGCAAAGTCAAAGAAACATCCTTTAAAACAGGAACTATTTTTTTTCCTATCTTAAAGCTTTGCGTTAAGTTTTGCACTTGTAATAGAGGCGCTTGGTCTTTAGCAATCATACATACTTAGCTTTTGTTTTGACTGTAATAGTTGCTGAGTGTACATCTGTTTTGGTTCATAAAAAATTTGATCGACATCTCCTATCTCTACCACTTTTCCTTTTTGTAATACTATTACGCGATCGCAGCAGCGAGCCACTACGCCAAGATCATGCGTAATCAAAAGTAGGCTCATCTCTTCTTCTTTCACAAGTTTTTTAAAAAGCGTTAAAATTTCTGCTTGCACGGTCATATCTAAGGCGGTAGTTGGCTCATCGGCAATTAGTAAAGTAGGCTGGCTAATTAAAGCCATTGCTAAAGCGGCGCGCTGCTTCATGCCGCCACTGAGCTGATGAGGGTAGCTGCCCATCGTCTTGCTACCTGGAAGCTGCATACGCTCTAGCCAGCTCACAGCTAGTTCAACTGCAGCTTTTTTCTTTAAAGAGGGATTTTTACGATAGACCATTTCTAGTAATTGCGATTGCATGGTTAAAGTAGGGTTGAGGCAAGCTGCTGGGTCTTGGGAAAGTAGCCCAATGCGCAGGCCGCGAATCTGTCTCATCTTTTTTTCGCAAAGCGTGAGTAGCAATTGTAGATAAAATTGAATCAAGCCGGTGGCGCAAAATTGGTTTTTATCGAGCAGCTGCAAAATAGAGCGCGCCGTTAAACTTTTACCACTGCCTGATTGACCAACTAAAGCGACAATTTCTCGAGGATGGATAGAAAAATTAAGTTGATGCAAAAGCTCCATTTTTTGCTGCTGATGATAAAGGCTAAAATTTGTCAGCTCTAAAAGGGGAGGAGCCACTATAACCTCCTATAAGCGCTTGCCTCATGACTAAGCGCCCTGCCCATTAAATAAAAAGAGAGCATGGTCAGGCTAATGCAGGCAGCAGGAAAAAGAAGACGCCAAGGAAAGTATTGTAAAGCAGGAAGGCCTTCGTAGGCCATGGTTCCCCAGCTCGCTAAAGGGGCCTGGATACCTAACCCTAAAAAGCTCAAGAAAGCTTCTGAAAAAATAGCAGCCGGGATGGTCATGGTTAAAGTGACAAAAATGGAGCTCCAAAGATTGGGAAGTAAATGGCGGAAAAAGAGGTAAAGTTTTTTTGCTCCCAGCGCCTGCGCGGCGGTAATAAAGGGTAGCTCTTTTAAAAGTGAAATTTCGCTGCGTACTACTCTAGCCATGGTAATCCAGCCAGTTAGATTGACTGCGATGACAATAGAAAGAAAGCCAGAACCAAAAACAAGTGAAAGTAAAATTGCACCTAGTAGCGTAGGGATAGAATAAAAAATATCAAGCAGACGCATTAGTCCTTCTTCAAAACCTTTACTGGCAAACCCTGCCAAACTTCCTATCATTAATCCTAAGAAAAGATCAATAAAAGCAGTGGCTGCAGCAATGGCAAAGGAGAGGCGCGCTCCATAACAAAGACGCACAAAAAGGTCGCGGCCTAGTTGATCTGTTCCTAGCCAAAAAGTAGCGCACGGGGGCAAATTTTTACTTGCAAGGTGGAGTTCATCATAAGCGTAAGGAGAAATCAGAGGACCAGCACCTAAAACAACTGTCAATAGCAAAAAAAGACCCACGCCACAAAGCGCAGCTGGCTGGCTAAAAAAGCGAGGAAAAGTTTTTTTTGCTAAAGAAGTAATCATTTTATTCCTTATGAAGGGCGGCGAATGCGTGGATCTAGCGCGCAGCTAATAAGATCGGTCAAACAATTAATGATCATGAGAATAGCGGCATAAAAAAGAGTAAGCCCCATGATCATAGGGTAGTCGCGGTTGGTAATACTTTTGACATACCACTGCCCAAGGCCCGGAATGCTATACACCGTTTCAATGACAAAGCTTCCTACTAATAATAAAGAGGTTAAAGGCCCTAAGTAGCTAAGTACAGGCAAAAGCGCATTACGTAGAGCATGTTTATAAAGAATTTTGAGGGGATGCAGCCCCTTGGCTTTTGCCATTTCAATATAGTCCATTTGTAAAACTTTGACTAAACTACTACGAAGAAGGCGCGTCATGAAGGCGGCCGGAAGAGCGGCCAAAGTAAAAGTAGGTAAAAGCGTATGCGTAAAAGAGTTCCACTGCGCTAGTGGAAAAAGGTGCCATTTGATAGAAAAAAAATATTGCAATAAGGCAGCTAAGATAAAGCTTGGTACAGAAAGTGCCAACGCAATCAACAGCTGCACCAATAAATCGACCCAAGTTCCCGCTTTTAAAGCAGCTACGGGGGCAAAGCTTAAAGTGAGCAGGCAAGTAAGAAAAAGGGCTTGCAGACCTAAGTAGGCAGAAGTAGGAAAATTTTCTAAGATGAGCTGATTGACGCTGCGCCCTGCATAGGTGAGCGAATAGCCAAGCTCGCCATGGCTTAACTGTTGTAAATAGCGGACATATTGTTGCCAGTAACTTAGATCTAGCCCATGATGTTTTAAAAGAGATTGGCGCATCTCATAAGAGAGCGCCTGTTCTTGGCCAAAAGGATCGCCTGGCATGGCTTGCATTAATGCAAAAGTTAAAGAAGCTAAAAGAAACAAAGAGAGGCTCAAAGAGCTAATTTTTTTAAAAAAGTAGCTGCTCATGATGGCTTGGCTAGCGGCGGCTCTTCTTGGTAGTCTGCCTGTTTAAAGTCTAAATAACCAAGCTTAGAAAAAAAGATTCCTTGTAAGTTTGGCTTTTTTAAATAGCTGTAAGAGGCTTGAAAAAGAGGAATAAGAGGCATTTCGTCCATTAAGATCTCTTCTGCTTGTAAAAGAAGTAAAGAACGCGTTTGTTTGGGCTCTAAAGAAGAGCGCTCGAGCAAATCAATATAAGAGGCATTTTCCCACTGGGTATTATTAGTGCCATTATTTTTCCATTTAAATACCTCTAAAAAAGAGATGGGATCATCGATATCGGCAAACCAAGAGCCAATGCTTACTTCAAAGGCCTGATTTTTTAAGCGATCATAATAAGCCTTCCCCTCGCAGCTTTGCAGCTCTACCTCTACTCCCAGCTTTTCTTTCCACTGCTGTTCAATCACCTGGGCGATCTGGTGGGAGCGAGGATTGTTGGCATAACATAACCCTATTTTTATGGTCTGACCGTTAAGATTGCTTTGCTGCAATACTTCTTTAAATAGCTCTTGCGCAGCTTTGCCCTCATTATCTTGATAAAAGTCTTTAGAAAGGAGTTGGTTCGGAACGTAGCGGTGCATTACCATCTCTTTTTCTTGCAGCAAAGCGTTCACCAGGTCTGCGCGATTTAAAGCTAGCGCTAGCGCACGTCGCATTTTAGGATGATCTAAAAAAGGATGAGCCGTGTTGACTCGTAAAAAATAGACGCCGCTGGCCGCTTGAGTTTGTAGCATCTCTTTTTTTCTTAAGTCGCTCAAAGCGTCATTAGGAAGAGTAGAGAGGGGAGAGCCTGCCCAATCCAGCTCGCCTTGCTGAAAAAGCTTTAATGCTGTCATATTGTCTAACTTAACTAATTTAATGCCATCGACTTTGATTGCTGGCCTGTTCCAGTAGTACGGATTAGGCGAAAAGTTCCACTCATTGGAAAAAGAAGTTCCCGTAGTTAAAGTAAAAGGGCCGTTGGTAATTGGCTTTTGAGCCATCTCTTTTTTTTCTTCACGATCAGCTAAAGAGAGAGGGAAAAAAAAGTGCGTTGCCAGTAGCTCTAAAAAATAGGGGACTGGACGGCAAAGTTCTATTGCAAGAGTATGGTCATCTAACGCTTGCACCGCAACTTGGCTTACAGCAAGCTTTCCTTCTTTTGCCTCTTGCGCGCCTTTAATAATAAAGAGTTGATAGCTATTGGGCGCAGGAAAATCTGGCTGGAGCTGACTTTTCCAGCTTTCGGCAAAATCATGAGCAGTAACTGGTTGCCCATCTGACCACTGGCTTTTGCGTATTTTAAAAAGGTAGCGTAAGCCATCTTCTGATGTGGCATAACTTTCGGCCATGCCCAGCGCTACTTGACCTTGATCGTTTAAACACATCAGCCCTTCATACAGTGCATTTAAAGCGGTTTTTTCTGATAGACCTCGTACCTGACGCGGATCAAATGATTGCGGTTCGCTTTCGGTGCTAATAGTGATCATTTTTTTAGTTTGCGAGGTAGATGTGTCCGAAGAACAGCTAAATAGCAGGCAAGCGGCTGTAAACCCTATCCAATTTTTCCACTTCTTTATCATTTTTTTTTGCCTTGGCTTTAAGTAGTGGTTAGCGCTTCTCTTTAAAAGAGAAGGGTTACTAAAAATAACATAGTTTTTGGAAAGCTGGCAAGAAAAAGGAAAAAAGAAAAAGGCCTTTTATTTAAAAGGCCTTTTTGTAA
Source organism: uncultured Chlamydiae bacterium (assembly GCA_950054535.1). Taxonomy (GTDB): domain Bacteria; phylum Chlamydiota; class Chlamydiia; order Chlamydiales; family Parachlamydiaceae; genus CATLPS01. Next base: position 19,067 of record CATLPS010000020.1, read on the forward strand.
TTAATTTTTTACACAAACTTTAGGGTCAAGCTTATATAACCGCGTTCTATATTTTTCAAAATCAGCAAAATTTTGGGCCTTTACGCGCCCCTCTTCTTTCAGCGCTTCGAGCTGCGAAGCGCGGCCATCCAAATAAGCCGTGACCTCCTCACTTTCATCAAGCCAAAGCTTTGCTCTTTTGCTATCTACCTTGCAAAGAGCAAGCGCTACTAGCGCTACGGCAAACTTAGCTGGCAAAATGACTAACTGCACAAAGGAGTAGCCGGCTAGCTTAGCATTAATTTTTGCCCGCTCGCGCTGCTTCCAGTTTTTAGGCAAAATAATAGGTGTCCAAATAGAGCGCACGGGAACTTTTAAAACAAGCCTGGCAGCATCTCTAATGAACTGCACCGAGCGAGAAAAAATTTGAGAAATAGCTTTCCTAGTTAGCTCTTGCTTTGCCCGCACTTTTTGACTTTGATGCGAAGAAGGAGCCCAAATAGGGGGCTCTGCTATAACGGGAGACATCAATTTATCCCATTGTAAATGGTCACCGTAAGGAATTGACATAAATTTTTACCTTTTTTTTATTAAATGACTTTAGTTAAACTTGATTGGAGCTTGTCTTTGCTACAAAAAGCCCTTTTCTTTCAAGAAACTCATTAGCAAGCTCTGCAAATTCTTGTACTCTCTGTTGGTCTGGCTGGTAGGTACCAGAGTCATCATTTACTACAAATTTCTCTTGGCTTTCATCATACCATAGCTCGCCTGAGCAGTGCACAGGGCGTCTACCGGAAAGCAAGGCATGTTTGCTAAGCGCCCAGTCCGCTGCTTGGCGATGCGCCTCTTTTTTACCTTGCTCAATTTTAGCAATCACAATTTTGTCCTCTAAAAGAACATAGTTGAACTTTGTTTCTTTTACTGATTTTAAATGGCGCATCAAATGATCTGTAGTCAAAACTAGCCGGTCCGCTCTACCCATCATGTGGCGACGTAAAAAGCGAATGGCCGGGCCGGAGAAGAAAACATTTTTCTTTAGTTTAGTAAATAAACTACTCTTTTTACTAGCAAAAGGCAAAAGAGGCGCAGCTCGAAAGCAAGTAGCGACTCTCCTTTGTTGCGCTTTATTTAACTCTAGTTCATAAATTGTATGTCTTCCCCAAACTTGCGCTACAGCATTGCCAAGAGTAGAAGGAACAGAAATAGTTACGCGATGCATCAAATTAGAAGAGGGCTTTTCTTCTACTTTATTTTCATTTTCCCCGATTAACTTTTTTTCTGCTGCAATGATTGCTTTACCTGCTTCGCTGCGCACTTTTTGGTTCTCTGGCGTATCACTATTGCGCTTTTTATGCCGTAGGCGCGTACCAATCACTGCTAAGTCAACTTCATCAAAGTACTCTTCAAGATCTTTGGAAGTTGTATTAATAATATCGAAATGAACTTGAGTTTTGTGGCCTTTGCTGTCTGTATAAAAAACTTTTCTAAAGAGTAGATGCGCCATGAAAGTATTGGGAAAAACTACCTTATCTAAATCAATTCCTTCGATAGAAAAGCCGGCTTGTTTTAATACACGGCAATTAGTGTTAACGCAGGTGATGTTTTTACTTCCATCCATTGCTTTTGCAGCTTCTTCAAAGCGCTTTAGCGCTTCTTCAGGAAGATCAGTAGGAACCATAAAGATTCCCGATTGCATTTTACCATTGGTCGCATGATAGTTAGAGGGTTGTCTGTAAAGAGATTTTGCATCTACTTTATAAGTATTGATTTTGCCTTCTTCTTCTTTTGTAAGAAAAGAGGCAACGTTTGGAGTGCCAAAATTAATGGCCATGGTATTGGCTTTTAAGAAA
>CATLPS010000021.1 GCA_950054535.1 uncultured Chlamydiae bacterium
ACTTAGCTCCTCTGTTTCCACTTCATCACTCAAGCAATATTCTTCCCATAAAACTAGAAATTTGTGAAAATCTCTTTTGTGGATTTGGGTAAGAAAATCTTTTAAATAGCTCATTAGCAAACCTTTCTTTAGCAACGGTTTATTTGAAGGGGATATTTATCTTAAATTTTTCATTCAACTTTTCAAGAAGTATATCTTTTCAAATTATTAAATTCAACTTAAGATCAACCTCCTTTCCTCTCTAAATTAAAAAAATGTTATAGTAAAACTAGCTAAAGAAATAGTTTAAAAAGGGGGGTAAAAATGGATAAAGAGGATAAATTTTCCGATACAAAAGCCATGCAGGAAAAGGCTAAAGCACTTGTAAAACGTTTTTACGAGCTTTCTAAAGAGGTGGAAGAGCAAATTAGTAAAGTTACTGAAAGAAAAGGCCTATCATTAAAAAAGCTAAAAGAATTTTATGCAGAAAAATCAAATTTTTCTGCGGAAAAGTGGGCTGCTTTACAAAAAGAAAAAGAACGTTTTGATGAGCAATTTCATGCTTTTAAAAAGAAAGAGACTTCTAATGATCAAACAAACAAACACAAATCAAAGGCCCCAGCTAACAAACGCGCTAGCCGCGCTCGCTATCGTTCGAGCTGGTTATCTATGTAGAAAAACATCGCTGAAACTTTATCAAGTAAAATAATGAAACGCACAGGTCATGCTAAAAGCTTTTTTCAACTACATCAACAACGTTCTCCGTGGAACCAATCACCTTGTTTGAAAAGTTTTGATTGGCCCTTTATTAAGAAGTTGTTGGATAAAAAAAGCCTTGCCTATTTTGACTTTACTTTGGCCCGCTGTTTATCGTCTCAAGAAGCAGAGCAAGAAGGCGAAGTAGATCAAAAAGTAATTCTTTTTCTTTGTTATTTAATTTTAGCAAGTAGGTCAGGCCATCTATGTATTTCCCTTTCTTCAGATATTTTATCTCCTGCGATCCACCAATTATGGCAGCCCGAGCAGCTCCATTTTTTAAGTAATAAAGAGATACAATATCTTCAAGCCTCTATTTATGAAGGTAGTAAGCTTTTACCTTCCCGTTTGGTAACAAGAGCAGATCATTTGCTTACTGAGGGGCCGCCAACGCCTATTTACCAAGAAGAAAATTATTTTTACCTACAAAAGCACTGGTTATCTGAATCTCTTTTTCTACATCATTTTCACGCTCATTTAGCGACAGGGCCTAAGGTAGCAGTAGATTGTCAAGCAATAAAAAAAGAGATAGAAAAAATGGTAAATAAAGGCCTGCTCAATCAAGAGCAGGCAGCAGCTATTGAGCAAGCTTGCCTTAGCTCTATTTTATTTATTGTAGGCGGTCCTGGTACTGGTAAGTCCTATACAGCAGCAAAACTGGTTCAGCTACTTCACCTTTATCGTAGTAATCAAAAAGCAAAATTTGAAATTATTTTAGCAGCTCCTACTGGCAAAGCCGCTGCTAACTTGCAAAAAAACTTTGCTTCTTTACAAGAGCGCTTTGACTTACAGGTCAAAACCTTACATGCTTTGCTAGGTATTAAGCAAACAGGTAGCTTTTATCCAATAAACCCTTTAACTGCCGATTTAATTGTGGTAGATGAATGTTCGATGATCGATGCCGAGATCATGGTAAAACTTTTTCAAGCATTAAAACCTGGCGCGCGTCTTGTGATGTTAGGAGATCCCGATCAGCTAGCTCCTGTAGGAGTAGGAAATTTATTTAATGATTTAATCCGCCTTACCTTCACGCATCCTTTTTTTGCAAAAACTTTACTGAAAAAATGTTTACGCACAGAGTTAAAGTCTATTCTTGATTTTGCAGAAGAGATCAAAAAAGGAAATGCGAAAAAAGCACTTAAGCTCATGGATCCATCCACTAAAGAGATCACAAAGCTACAGTTAGGTTCCTCTTTAAAAGATGCTCAGAAAAAACTTGTTTCCTACATCGCTTCTTTATTTGCTTCTTATCACCATGATTGGCAAGAAGCTGATTTAATGCAGACATTTAACCAGCTAAGGCTTTTATCTCCTTTACGCCAAGGTCCCTTAGGAGTAGAAAAATTAAATCAGCTGATTTGGAGTGAAATTAGCCAAAAAGAGCATCGGTCCAAACAGATAGCAGTGCCCATTACAATTAGCATCAACGACTATCACCAAGACCTGTTTAATGGAGACACAGGAGTTTTAATACGCAAGCTCCCTTTAAGCTCTTGTTTAGAAAAAGATTATGCTCTTTTTTTTGATCGAAAAGAAAATAGTTTAAAAAAGATTCCTTTTTTTTGCCTTCCTAAATATGAGTTGGCTTACTGTCTTTCTGTCCATAAAAGTCAAGGAAGCGAGTTTGATAAAGTTGTCTTAGTGTTGCCAGAAGGTTCAGAATTATTTGGACGCAAAATGCTCTATACAGCAATTACTAGAGCGCGCAAGAGTATAGAAATATGGGGAAATGATTTAATTTTGCAAAAGACGATTGAGAATGTAGAGAATAGGTTATCCACTGTAGAAATACGCTCTGCTCGCTTTGCCTACTTATCTAATCAAGTAAGCTAACTGCATAAAAATATCCAATTAGCACTCTTGAGTCTGCTTTGCTAAAAATTTAGCGATCCTGCTTGACATAAAAGCTTATTTTTTCTTAAGATTTTTCTTAAATTATTTATCTATAATAACTCATTCATCACATAAAGGAGATCGGATCATGGCAAAGTTAAAACCTCTTGGTAATCGCGTGGTTATTAAACGTAGAGTCGCTCAAGCTTCGAAAGGAGGCATTCTTTTACCGGAAACAGCGAAAGAGAAACCCAAAGAAGGGGAGGTCATTGCTGTTGGCCCTGGTAAGACAGATAAAGAAGGAAAAACAGAAAAATTAAATGTAAAAGTAGGCGATATTGTTCTTTTTGGATCTTATGCCGGTACGGAAGTGAAGCATGACGATGAAGAATATTTAATTATGTCTGAGGAAGATATTTTAGGTATTTTATCTTAACATTTACAAGATTTCGAGGATGAAACAATGGCTAAAAAGATACAATTTAATGAAGACGCTTTAAAATCGATTTTAAAAGGAGTAACTACTTTAGCAAAAGCAGTAAAAGTGACGCTCGGGCCAAAAGGTCGTAATGTTGTCATTGATAAAGGATTTGGAGCGCCTCTTTCTACTAAAGATGGTGTAACCGTGGCAAAAGAGGTCGCTTTAAAAGACAAGTTTGAAAACATGGGAGCCCAGTTAGTCAATCAAGTAGCTTCTAAAACATCTGATGTAGCAGGAGATGGCACTACGACCGCTATCGTTCTTGCAGAGTCCATTTATGTAGAAGGGTTAAAAAACGTTGCTGCGGGCGCTAATCCAATGTCGTTAAAACGAGGAATAGACGCAGCAGTGCAATTGATGATGGAAGCGCTCGATCAACTTGCTACTCCTATCAATACCGCTAAAGAGGTAGAGCAAATCGCTACCATTTCTGCTAATAACGATCCGGTAATTGGTAAAATTATTGGAGAAGCGATGCAAAAGGTGGGCAATGATGGAATTATTTCTGTTTCGGAAGCAAAAGGTATTGAGACAACTGTAGACTATGTAGAAGGAATGCAATTTGATAAAGGGTATCTTTCTCCTTATTTTGTCACCAATCCTGAGCAGATGATCTGTCAAATGGAAAATGGTGCTGTATTAATTACTGATAAAAAAATTTCAAGTGCTAAAGATATCGTACCTTTTTTAGAGAAAATGGCAGCAGCCGGTTCCCACCCTCTATTAATTATTGCCGACGATATTGAAAATGAAGCATTAGCGACCTTAGTAGTAAACAAGTTAAAAGGAGGAATGCAAGTATGCGCCGTAAAAGCTCCTGGTTTTGGCGATAGACGCAAAGCGATGTTAGAAGATATTGCCATTTTAACAGGCGCTACTGTCGTGACAGAAGAGACAGGTTTAAAGCTAGACGAAGTGGACACAGAAGTTCTGGGCCGTGCTAAAATGCTAAAAATCTCAAAAGAAGAGACAACCATCATAGAAGGCGCAGGTGATCATGATCTGCTTAAATCGCGTATTGCGCAAATCAAAGCAGAAATAAATCACTCTTCTACTTCTAAGTATGATCAAGAAAAATTAGAAGAAAGGCTTGCTAAACTAGTAGGTGGAGTGGCGGTAGTGAATGTAGGTGCTGCTACTGAAACGGAGTTAAAAGAGAAAAAAGCACGTGTAGAAGATGCGCTTCATGCAACTCGCGCAGCAGTAGCACAAGGAATTGTTCCTGGAGGCGGAGTAGCGCTTTTAAGAGCAGTTAAATCGTTAGACAGCCACCAGTTAACAGGGGACGAAGCAATAGGAGCTAGCATTATTCGTCAAGCAGCTTTTGCTCCTTTAACAGCAATCGCTACTAACTGTGGAAAACAGGGTAATTTAATTGCAGAAAAAGTTTTTGAAGCTACAGGGGCTTATGGCTATGATGGACTAAAAGATGAGTTTAAAGACTTGCTGCAAGCAGGTATTGTCGATCCTGTTCGCGTTACGATCAATGCTTTGAAAAATGCGGCCTCTATTGTTGGTTTGCTTTTAACTACGGCTGCTATGATCACTGATAAACCTAAGCCAAAATCTTCTGCAATGCCCGACATGGACGGCATGGGTGGCATGGGCGGCATGGGCGGCATGGGCGGCATGGGCGGCATGGGCGGCATGATGGGAATGTAAAGCAGCTTTACATTTTCTTCACTACATTTTTATACAAGTCCTATGATGAATATAGGACTTGTGTGTTAAACCAAAGGATTGAGGATGCCTCACTATAGTTATCATTGCGCTAACTGTTTTTATGAAAAAGAAATTTTCCAATCGATTAAAGCAGAGCCTTTGCAAAGCTGTCCTCACTGCGCTTCTTTTTCTTTTCATCGCAAGATCGGGGTTGGATCTGCTCTAATTTTTCAAGGAAATGGTTTTTACGAGACTGATTATAAAAAAAAGAGTAGCTAAAAAAACTGATCTTTTATTTTTCATTTTTTCATTAGCTAAAAGCTGGTTCTTAAAATATTTTTTGCTTAAACCTTATTTAACTTTCCTCTCTATTCTTTATCTTTTTTATTATTTTTTATGCTAACTTTAGCAAAAAAGTGATAGATAAAAAGATGGCTAGTGAACACGTTGAATTAACTATTGTTTTAATTTTTACTATTGGTTTTACCCTAGCAGGGATTTTTGGTTATTTTGCTCATCGCCTTAAATTTTCTCCTCTTCTCGGCTATTTACTAGCAGGCTATTTGATTGGTCCTTACTCTCCTGGTTTTGTTGCGAATATTAAAATTTCCGAGCAGCTAGCAGAAATTGGCGTCATCTTAATGATGTTTGGCGTTGGTTTGCACTTTCGCATAGAAGATCTGTTAAATGTAAGAAAAATTGCGATTCCAGGCGCTATTGGACAAACAGCTGTCTCTACTTTGCTGGGTACATTTTTGATGTATGTCACAGGGTGGCCTATAGAAGCTGGAGTCATTATTGGCTTATCGGTAGGGGTTGCCAGTACAGTAATTTTAGTGCGTATGCTGAGCGAAAATCATCTTTTACATACTGTGAAAGGACATATTGCTATTGGGTGGTTATTAGTGGAAGATCTTATTACTGTGGTAGTACTTTTATTCATCCCGCTGATGGAAAACTTTACTCATGGTCAAGCTCCTACCTATTTAGAGCTGTTTTTTTCATTTTTAAAAATGACTTCTAAATTTGTTTTACTGATTACTTTTATGTTTACCATAGGTCAAAAAATCATCTCTTATTTTATTGCCAGCGTTGTTTCCATTCACTCTCACGAATTATTCACTGTAACAATTTTGGCCATCACTTTTGTGGTTGCCACGGGTTCTTCGCTAATTTTTGGAACTTCTATCGCTTTAGGCTCTTTTATTGCCGGTATGATTATGGGCCAAACGCAGGTAAAAAATAAAATTTCTGCAAATGCTCTTCCATTAAAAAATGCTTTTTTAGTGCTCTTTTTTCTTTCTATGGGAATGTTATTTGATATCAAAACAATTTATTATCACAGCGCTCTTTTCTTAGGCTTATTGGCAATTATTTTAATAGTAAAACCTGTAACTGCTTATATGATTGCCAGACTATTAAATCACTCTAAAGAAACAGCTTTGGTTTTAGCAATTGCTCTAGGACAAATTGGGGAGTTTTCTTTTATTTTAGTAGAAGAAGCCCCCAAGCTTCATCTAATTCCAGAAGCAGGTTATGACATCGTAGTGGCATGCGCCATTATTTCTATTGCAATTAACCCATTTTTATTTAAATTTCTTTTTAATAAAAAACGCTATGTGCGAAAGAAAAAAGAAGTATCCTTCATCAATTGAAACCGGTAAAATAGAAAACTATTTTTTTAAGAAAATTGAAAAATTAATCTTAATTAAAATTTTAATAGGAATAAAAAAAATATTTATTTATTGTTTTTTTAACCCAATAAATATTTGAACGAATAAAGAAAAGGAGAAAAATGATGGGTTTTGTTCCTACTCTAACTTTTGGTGCTGCGGCAGGTTGTGCAGTACATTTTTTAGAAAATAGTTACACAAAAAATAGCAATAAAGACTATCTTACAGCCGCTATCGCAGGTGTTGCTATTGCTGCTTTAGCATATGTAGGCGGAACGTTTGCTGCAGTTAGCATGTTAGTGGCTGGCGCAGCCTCTTTACTTTATTATACTCCAAATGCGAGTTTTGCCGAAGCAAGCAGAGCTGCAATGGTAGCTGGTTCGATTGCAACTTTGATTACTGTCTTAATTTAGTAAACAAGCTGACTTCCAAGTCAGCTTGACCTTTTAATCTCTTTTTATAAACCCTTTTTCTACTAGTAATTCAGCATTGAGCAACGCTCCTCCTGCTGCTCCTCTAATCGTGTTATGCGATAGTATTGTAAATTTCCAATCAAAAATATTACAGCTACGTAGTTGCCCTATAGAGACAGTCATGCCAGCTCCTAGCTGTTTATGAAGACGCGGCTGGGGAAAATCTTTTTCTGGATGGTAAAGCAAGCAGTATTTAGCAAGCGAGGGAAGGGAAAAAGAGAGGTGGCTTGCAAAATCTTGCCAGCTGTTTAAAATTTCTTTTTGAGAAACAGTTTGACTGAGTTGAACAGAAAGACAAGCCAGATGTCCTTCTAACACAGGAACGCGATTGCACTGAGCGCTCACGTTAATGGGGGAGAGAGCAATTTTTTTTTGATCATAAGAGCCTAAGATTTTAGGCAGTTCTTGCTCAATCTTTTGTTCTTCTCCTTCAATAAAAGGAATCACATTATCGATAAGGTCATAAGCAGCAAGCCCTGGATAACCTGCTCCTGAAATAGCTTGTAGAGTAACTACGGAGCATTGCTCTACTCCCCACCTTTGTATTAAAGGCTTTAAAGCCAAAGCAATGGCTGTCACAGAGCAGTTTGGGTTGGTAACGATTTTTCCTTTGAAATTTTGCGTAGCTAGTAAATGAAGGTGATCAGAATTTACCTCGGGAATTAAAAGCGGTACTGTAGGATCCATGCGATAACAAGAAGAGTTGGAAATTACAAAAAAACCTTCTTTGATAAATGCGGTTTCAATGGGATGGGCAGCTTCGCTGGCGAGGCTAGAAAAAATTAAAGAGCAAGGAAAGTTTTGAGGTTGGCATTTTTGTAAAACAAGTTTGGCTATTTTTTCACAAAGCGGAGAAGTCATCCGCCAGCTAGTGGCATTTTCATAGCAAATGCCTGCTGATTTATCAGAAGCAGCCACTGCTACTACTTCAAACCAAGGGTGATGAGCAAGAAGTTCTATTAATTTTTGTCCTACCATTCCTGTAGCGCCAATAATTCCTACAGGAATTTTCTTTTGATGCAATTTTTCATTAAAAAGCTCTGAAAAATGGCTCATGAACTTAACTGCCAATCAATGGGAGAAACTCCATTTTCAGTTAAAAACTGATTGATTTTAGAAAAGTGACGGCAGCCAAAAAAGCCATTTTGCGCAGAATAAGGTGAAGGGTGGGCGGCGGTTAAAACTAAATGGGGATGGGCTTTATTTTCATAAAGAAAACGACATTTTTCTTGAGCAGATTTTCCCCATAGTACAAACACCAGTGGCGCTTGTTGATTAGCAAGTTTTTTTAAAACTGCATCAGTAAACTTTTCCCACCCTCTTCCGTGGTGAGACATAGGAGTGCTTCTTTTTACTGTTAAGGTAGCATTGAGCAAAAGAACCCCTTGACTGGCCCAAGGAAGAAGACAACCGTTAGAACTAGGAGGAATTTGTAAGTCTTGATAAAGTTCTTTATAAACATTTTGCAAGGAAGGGGGAACTTTCTTTCCGGCAGGGACGCTAAAACTTAAACCATGCGCCTGATTAGGCCCATGGTAGGGATCTTGCCCTACTAAAATAACTTTTACTTTATCAACAGGGGTCTGAGCAAAAGCATTAAAAATAAGAGAGCGAGGAGGATAAATAGCGTCTGGAAATTGCGCATATTCTTTTTCTACAAAAGCTGCTAGTTCGATTAAATAAGGTTGAGTAAGCTCTTCTTTTAAAAAATTTTGCCAGCTAGGCTCTAAAGAAAAGGGAAGAAATTGAGTCATGATTCTCCTATTAATCGATAAAGTTGATCTAGATAATGTTTAATTTCTGCTTTTTCTTCTTTAGAAAAAGTGATTTCTTTAGGTTTTAGTTGTTTATAGATTCTTTTTAAAGATCCCGTAATTTTTATTCCTTGGCTAGACTGGCGGCGATCTTTAGCTTGCAAGGGAAATTTAGCCTGTATCATTGCAATCATTTCTGATTTAGTTTCGCCATTATAGTTTTTTACAATTTCTTCTTTAAGCTCTAAAGGGGCTATACGAGTAGCCAAAGTGTAAATAGCTTGCCGTGGCATTGCTTCTAGTTGTCTGTGTAAAGATTTAGGCATAGCGCAATGAAAATCATAATACTGCATCAGATTATAAGGTGTTTGACGGTTACCATATGTAGTAATTAACCAGGCAGTAAAAGCACCTTCTTTATAACAGGTAAGAATTTGGTGAGCTTTTTTGATTCTTTCTCCATGTAAAAGCGCAGCTTGATTATTAATGGCTTTTACTTCACAGGTTAAAGAGACAAGTTTTTCTAAATCTTGTTCAATCACCTGGCCTTCTCGAGCATGGGCTAATAACAGCTCGGTAAGCTGTTTTTTTTCTTTTAAAGTTAGTTCTACTAAACTAAACATACCAGAAAAGCTAGTTAAGTCTCCGTTAGCAGATTGTTTAGAGAGCGCTTTCATCTTTGATTGATTAGACGCTTGTTTGGTACGTGCTTGCAGAAGAGAATTGATATTTGCCACTTAAAAACACCCTTAATATTCTAATTGAAAAGAGGCTTTTACTATAGCAGCTTTGCCATGCACTAGCCAAGTAATTTAAGGGTTATAAGCTTAGTTGAAATCATTCATGTCAAAAGATACTTTTCTACGAAGTCTTGACCAAGATTTTGCATAATTTTTTGATAAGTAAAACCTCTAAGAAGATGATCGCTCATCCACCAGGAAAGGGAAAAAGTTCCATAAATCACTACATTGGTATTAGGATCAAAAAAGTTGCGAACTCTACCTAATGGCTCTAAAAAAATACTACTCACCCCATCATTGGCGCTAATAAAGTTTGTTACTTGTTGAAAACCACGATTGCGAATCATGGTTGCGGATCCAAAAGTAAAAACACGAATCATTTTTTGTTCTTCAGGAGTTAAGAGAGTACGGGCGCGATCGGTATCACATCCTCCCAAACTGTGGGCGTAATGAATAATTATTCCTCCTCCATTTACTCCTCCCATTTCAGTGATCAACTCCCGCCACATGGTGGCTAGCTCATATGCATAATGGGAGCGATAACCAATTGTATAGCCAAGTCGCATTGCTATTGCTTTTGAAATATCACTTATCCACCCATTTGTTCCTCGAAAAACATAATGAACCTTCACATTTCCATGAGATTTAGAGATAAGATCTAAATTTTCCTGCAACATAGGATCGGTCGATAAAATACCATTGATAAAAGTAATACGCACATTTTTCACCTCTTTCTCTCCATAAACGCCATTATGCGAATGGCCGCGCTGATAGCCCATTAATAGGGCGACAGACGAACAGAGAAAAGATTGATTGCTTTTTTCAAACGAGTAAACTAAAGAATCTGGAAGCGCAAAATAGGGTTTTGCTTTTTCTTTTGCTTTACTTCTGAGAGAACCTAAATAGTGGTAGCAATCAAGAGAAATTTTTTTGGCCTCATTCCATAAAGTCGAAATAGAAAAAAGGCCATATTGATCGTAGTGATTTAAAGGGTCATTCCTTACAAATGCATAGAGATTAGGTGTATCATAAAAAGAACAAGGGTCGGGTGTGATCCAACGTCTAATCGTTGCATCATAGTAGCGCAAACCATAAAAAATCAGCTTTGTAATCGCATCATGTCGTTTTCCACTATAGCGCCATGGGTTGATTGCTTGGTTGGAAGAAATTTTGTTATTTTCGCTATCATAAATTTCTTCTTTTCCAAAGCTATCAAAGCGATAATATTCCGCTACCTGTTTTGTGGAGACATCAATTAAACAGCGCGCTGATCCATGACTGTCATAGATAGGAGCAAAAAGCCTACCTTGCAGCTCAAAAGCAATAGCATTCTTTTGCTTGGTTTGATTGTTATCTGCCAAAATGCGCAGTTCCATTACTTTTCCATTTTCATCTACTTTTCCAATTTCTTCCATCCCATCGTACAGATAATAAAAACCTGTCTGTTTTTCCCATTTTTGCGTGGCGCTGTACACAAATAGACTTTCAGCTATACGTCTGTTAAAGGCATCGTATTCATACTCTACGGCTTGCTTTCCTGCTTCCTCATAGCGAATAAGGCGGTTGAGAGCATCATATTGATAGAAGTAGGAACTTGAATCATCTGTTTTTTGAATTAAATTGCCATTTAGATCGTAAGCATATTGAAATTCATTGGTAGATAGAAGTTGATTGATAGAGTTAACTTCTAAAAAGCTATCTTGGTTAGAAAAAGAGTTGAAAAGGGAATCGCTAAAATAGCTAGTTTCATCTTCTTGACTAAGGTAGCCCTCTTCGCTATAACAAAAATGACTTTGTATTTCCCCTTGGTGGTCATTCACTATGCTTTTTAAAATGCGTCCTTCTTCATCTTTTAATAAAATCTTTTGCGACCACCAATGAGAAGAAATAGCGGTTTTTTTGTGATGTAAATCATATTGATAGTCGATCTTTCCTAACCCTTTGATAAGACTCTCTGTAATTACTTGGTCAGAGTGAGTACAGTAGTCATAATGGTGCTGATAAAGAACTTGATCTGTCTGATCTAAGCGCTCGATTGTCTGCAGGTTTTTATCATTATAGCAATAGCGAATAGCAGTTTGATCTGGCAAAGTGAGAAGGCAGCAACGACCTTGTTCATCATAGGTGTATTGAATTGTCTGGCCGTTAGTCGTAATTTGCAGAGGTTCATTTTTTTTAGAGTAGGTAAAAATTTGGTTTTTTCCCAGGTGCAGATCTTCAATCTGGGTTAACCTTGCCCTGTCATCATAGATATAAGAATAGTGAATAGAGTGATCAGAGGCTTGCAATCTAGTAAGATGCCCTGGGTCATTATAAAAGTAGTTTAACTCTACTCCACTTGGCTGAATCATTTTTTCCAGCTTTCCCGCTAAATTATAAAAATAATAAGAACGCTTTTCTAAAACTGTTCCAACCCCTTCGCAGATTTCGCTGAGTTTTCCGTGAAGATCATAGCTCCATTTGATTAAATAATGATCAATAACTTTACCTTCTTTCAGTCGATAATGTTTTTCAAAAACTTTTTGATTTTGCTCATTATAACGAAGGTCTATTTCCTTTACTTTCACGCCTATAGAGTTATAGCAAACATAATGCTCTGGCCTGTGCAAAGCATCATAGGTAATCAAACCAGTAAGGCCTTGTAAATTCGTTTCTGTGATAGTTTTCACTAGCTGCCCACGATCATTAGTGGTTAAGCCTTCCTCTCGATGAAAAAGAGTAGGATTTTTTTTCAAGGAGTGATCGGCATCTAGATTTTCTATAGGTGATTTTTCCTTTTCTTCTTTAATTTTTTCATCATGTTGATAACCTAAAAAAGATCCAGTTTGATCATATAAATAATAGATGCAAAAATTTTCATGATCTTTCACGGACTCTTTTAAATTTCCCTGATAAGTAAAACTTAACTCCTTAAGTAATTTTCCTTGAGGGCTAATAAACTTTTGCAAAATTAAGCGACCAAAACTGTCATAAAAAAACTGAGTAATAGCTCCACTACGTTCTCTTTTTTCCTCTGTTTTTCCATCCAGATAGTAAAAAATCTCTTCAAAAGAGTGGTCGCAATAGGTAATTTTGGTAGGTTGATTGCGTATATTATATTCATAGAAAACAGGCTCTTTTCCAGGTTCTTTTTTTTCAGTTACCTGATCTAAACAATTAAATGACTGCTCTAGTGTAGGATGATAACTTTCATCTTTTGCATTTAATATGGCAGGGAGCTCTGTTTTAACTAACCGATTAAAGACATCATAAGAAGAAATAGTTTCATTTCCATAAGAGTCAGCTACGCTTGTTTTATGGCCAGTTAAGCTATTCATCGATAGTAAAGAAGGATTTTGGGCAAAAGAGGAAACTGGATGATTAGAATAAAACTCGTCTATCTCAAATTCTTCTGGGATCTCCTTTTTTTTTGCAGACTCTTCATTAATGAGCTTGCCATCTTCTGTATATTGAAAAACTGTTTGATCTATCTGTACTTCTTTGTTTTGATCTAAATCAAAATAAAAATTTTCTACTTTAAGTGGCTGTCCAAAATTTGAGGGATTTTCACTGGAATAAATTCTCATCCCCTTGCGCCGGCAAACTCCCGTTAAATCTTCTTTAGAAAAAGAAGAGCCATCATCTACTATTGTTTGATAAAGAAAGCCATTTTTATCATATTCATAAAAATAACGAGTAAGCAGCTGCTCTTTTACTCCTTGTAGTTTAGCTGTGCAGTGTGTAAAAGAAGAGTCATATTGAAAGTAGGTGTAAGAACCATTATCTTCGCGCTTAAGACGCATTAAGCCTGGCTGTTTTTCCTCATACTCATAATAAATAGAGTAGTTTTCTATCCCGTTTTCTAATGGAAAACCCGATTTGTCGATAGTCAGACAAGCTTTGTTTTTTCCGGATAAATCACCTACAATTGTCTCTTTAATAAGCAATCCCAATGGATTGTAGTAAGCAAGGTAGCCAAGTAGAGCCACTCCTTGATGATCTTCTACCACTCGGCTAACGATCAGCTCTTTGTTTTTCTTTTCTATAGTAAAGATTTTTTCTTTACGGTAGAGCTGCCATTGCGTAGCAGACAATAAATAGTGGCTCAGCTCTGTAAGATGACCCTTTTGATCAAAAGAATAAATTTCTTTGTACTTATTATCATAGATTAACTCTGTATAGTCTACACCGTAGTTTAGAGTGATAGTATGAAAAGAAGATCCATTTTTTGCCTGTATTTGGGCTACTTTGCCATTGCTATAGCTATAAGAATACTCTTTTTCTAAGCTTTCTATTTTTTTGCCTTTTATCAGGTCTATTCCATGAAATATCAAAGAGGGTTGGCTAAAAAAACTAGAAGCTTGTATAGAAATAAAACAAAATGAAAAATAAAACGATAATAAGCGTAATAATTTATGCACAAAAAACCTTTTTTTATTTAAAGAGAAATTATAATTAGAATTGAAATTCTAATGCAAGATTT
This sequence comes from uncultured Chlamydiae bacterium, assembly GCA_950054535.1. GTDB lineage: Bacteria > Chlamydiota > Chlamydiia > Chlamydiales > Parachlamydiaceae > CATLPS01. The sequence goes on from CATLPS010000021.1 coordinate 13,814, forward strand.
TGTTAATTGTCTTCTAAGAAGAAATAAATATATTAATTGTTTTTAACTAAAATAAAATTTAAAGGTGTTGTTAGTTTTTTATTCAAAATCAATAAAAAAAATGATGGGATTGAGATGAAGAAAAATTGTCAAAAAGAGATCACGCCAAAGCCTAATGAAAGTCACATGCTACGAGCCATTGCACTAGGCCGAAAAGGTGCATTGATAGAAAAATCAGGTGGCCCATTTGGATGTGTCATTGTCGATAAAAATGGAGAGGTGATTGCAGAAGGATACAATCAAGTAATTAAAAATAACGACCCTACTTGGCATGCAGAAATGCATGCAATTAGAGATGCTTGTCAAAAAGTGCGATCTCCTCATTTGACTGGATGTGTTCTTTATACAAGTGCAGAATGCTGCCCTATGTGCTTAGCAGCAGCCTACTGGGCAAGAATTTCGCATATTTTTTATGCTTCCCATATGACTGATGCTTACCATTATGGAAAGTTTCAAGATTTAGAGATAGTAACAGAGCTAGTAAAAGAACCACAAACAAGAGAAATTCCTTCTTATGAATTTAAACGTCAAGAAGCTGTAGAGGTTTGGAAAGAGTTTTCTTCCATGCCTAATCGTACACATTATTAATGGATAAAAAAATCTATTTATTGCTCTTTTATTGAGCTAGATTTATTTAGGGCTAATCCGTTATTTTTACATTAAGTAATGAACTAACTTAAAGGAATATTAATGAATCTCTTAGCTTTTTTTGCCCCTACAAAAACGACTTTTTCTTACCGTTTTTTATCCTCTCCATTTTCTTTGGTTTTACTAGGAACTATTTTTTTGGTAGCAATGGCTCAGATAGCTGTACCTTTGCCTTTTACCCCCGTTATGCTAAGCATGCTGCCTTTAGCCATTTTTCTATTAGCTTCTCATCTTGGTTCTAAAAAAGCTTCTCTTGCGGTGGCTCTTTATCTTTTACAAGCTACTTTAGGGCTGCCTGTATTTGCCAATTTTGCCAGCCAACCTCTATGGTTTTTATTGCCTAAGGCAGGTTACTACTTTGGTTTTGTGTTCATTGCTTATTTTATGGGAAAATTATTTGAAAAATTTCAACCCTTCAAGCTAATTGCAATAGGATCTATTTTTGCACTGGGCGAAATATTATTGTTAATGTGTGGAAGCCTTTGGCTTGGTTATTTTGTAGGCTGGGAAAAAGCATTTTTATTAGGAGCTGCTCCTTTTCTTCCGGGTGCGTTCGTTAAAATTACCATTGCTACCTGTGTAAAAAAATTTTCCACCTGCTCTTTTTTAAATTAGCTTATAGATAGAGGAAAAGGAAATGCAGACCACTCTTCTTGCGAACAGTAGTTTATCTTCTAGCTTTACAGATAAGGAGATCTACTTTTTTCAAGGAGATGAAAATTATGAGGGCATTTCTTTAGAAAGTGCCAAAGCTTTACAAAAAGCTTGCGAAAGCTTTTTTAAATCCTCTTTTTCTTCTTTACCTATTTCTATGAAAGTAAAAAATTGGAAAGCAAAAAGCCTTCTTATTTTTCCTGGGGGAAACTGCTCAAAATGGGACGAACTATTATCAAAAGATCTGCAAGAACAAATTTTGCAGTGGATAAATTCAGGGGGGAGTATTCTTGGTGTTTGTGCAGGAGCTTATTACTGCAGTTCCCAATCTTTTTACCAAGAACTTTTTAAAACTAGAAAAATTGCCCTTTTTAAAGGAAGGTGTCAAGGACCGCTCTCTTTTTGTGATGGCAGCTGTCCTTTAAATGTTGTTAAAATTCGCTGGGAAGAAAACGGGCAGGAGGGGAATGTAGTGATGATTTTAGGCGGAGAGCTCATTCCCGATGCATTTAGCTCTTCTTCAGTTCAAGTGCTTGCCCGTTTTGTAGAACCTCCTTATCGAGGCCGGATTGCAGTAGTTTTATGCCAAGTTGGGTTAGGTAGCGCTATTTTATCCACTCCTCACTGGGAATTTAATAGCTGCGACTTAAGCCGATTAAATGGCACTCTTTCACGTTTTTATCTACAGGAACTAAAAAGAAAACTGGATTTAAGTGACAATTTTAGGCAAGCTTGTCTCTCTTCTATTTTAATAAAACTCTCGCAATAAAAGATGACCAGGCAAATGCAGTGTTTACAAATTGACTTAAGTGTTTCGCTTGATTTTGCTTGGAGCGAACTGGAAAAACTAGGGGCAACCATAGCCTATAGCGAAGAAGACTTTGAAAAAAAACAGCTGCATATTTTTGAATTTGATGAAAAAGCTTTGCTTTCTCTTAAGTGGATTAAAGAGGTGACTATTTATATCCCAGCTGAGATTAATTGGAACGATCAGTGGCAGCTACATGGAGCTAATTTTAAAGGCGGAGTACCCCATATTGATTTAAGTCCCTTTTCTTCTCCATCTATTTTAAAACTTCAGCCGGGGCCAGGTTTTGGAGATCTCTCTCACCCCACTACCTATTTAACCTTAAAACTAATGGCGCGATATCTAGCAAAGCAACCGGTAATTGATGTAGGCTGTGGTAGTGGTATCATCGCATTAACCGCTCTACTTTTAGGGGCAAGTTTTGCCTATGGTATTGATATTGATCCTAATGCTATTACTCATGCTAGAAGCAACGCTGCGTTGAATCAACTCGAGGCAAATTCTTTATTTTGTTTACCTACCTGTTTTAAAATGGACCCTTCTACCAGAGAAGCTCTTATTTGTATCAATATCATCAGCTCTGATCAAGAAATAGCCTGGCAGACACTAAGTATTTTACATACTACTTTTGCCAAAGTAATTACTTCTGGAATTATGGTAGAAGAGCGCGCTTTTTACTTAAAGCAAGCGCGCAATAGAGGGTGGCAGTTAATAGAGGAAGAGGAAAAAGAGGGGTGGCTAGCATTTTGTTTTCAACAGCTAGCCTCTTAAGTTCCTACCATCACTCCATCTACTTCTTCTTTTTTATGAATATAAGGAGCATCTGCATCTTTTTTAATCAAAGCAATCTCTTTGCTTTTAAAATAGGGTTCAATGCGGTGGTGATCCCAATCTAGTTTAATATCCTTGCGATCAAATGCAAAATAATGAACACAATTTTTTTGGAGCCAAATCAGTCCCATATATTGCTCATCGCAATATTTTCCATAAAAGCTTTCAAAATTAATGCGAATATCTAAGTGAGCAGCAGTTAAAGGATATTGCTCTGCTTCAAAAGTCAAGGGAGGCCCACTATTTAGCCGATCCAAAAATTCTTCGGTAAGCTCTACAATTAGTAAGCGAGCCTCATTTAATGTTAAAAGTTTTTGCGAAGAATATCTAAGGCAAATTTTTTTAATTTCATCATCATAAGCTATATAAGAATCTTCTAAAAAAAGGTAACAATTTTCGCCTAATTTAGCAGAAAAATTTAAGATCTCACTACTCAGCTCTAGCGTATCCACTTTTTGCACCCATGGCCCTTTAGAAGTTACCTTAGTTTGACAACTAGAGAAAAAAGTTGAAAAAAGCATGATTAATAAAACTAAGCGGTATCTCATGATGACTTCCTTATGCACTCACTTCTTTTTAGAGCTATTTTTTAAATAAGAGAAGGTCAAATTACCACCTCCTCTATTTTTTTCACAACTGAAGTTATAAAGCGTATTTATAAAAATAAAAATCTCACGATTAAAAGCTAATCGTGCTAGTTTAAAAATGAAAGCCTTTTAACCTTTTTAAGATAGATGATTCTATGTGGATTCAAGATTTTTTCTTACAGCTAGTTGTCATTTTATTCATTGCGCGCCTTTTTGGAGAGGTAGCTGTTCGTTTTAATCTACCTTCTGTTATTGGAGAGCTGATAGCTGGATTAATAATTGGGCCCTCGCTTTTCAACCTCATTCATCCCACAGAAACCATCCGCCTACTTGCAGAAATTGGAATTGTACTACTTTTATTTGAGGTAGGGTTAGAAACAGATATTCATCGTTTAATGAAAACAGGTAGCAAACCCTTTATTGTCGCTTTAGGCGGCGTTGTTTTACCTTTTGTTTTTGGGTTTTTCTTAAGCTATAGCGTTTTTAAGCTAAGTTTGATTGTCTCTTTGTTCATAGGTAGTACTTTAACAGCTACAAGTATCGGCATTACCATGCGTGTCCTGAGTGAATTAAAAAAACAAGCTACTCATGAAGCGCAAATTGTACTAGGCGCAGCAGTAATCGACGATATTATTGGAATTATTTTACTTTCAATTCTTTTTGAGTTTGCCAATGGAGGAGGCGTCAGCATTTTAAATGTGGGAAAGATCATTTTATTTGTTTCTGCTTTCTTATTGATTGCACCAATTGCGGCCAAGTTCATTGCAAATTTCATTCAAAATTATTCGAAGAAAAGTACTATTCCTGGGTTATTACCCGCTACAATAGTCACTTTAATTCTTTTTTTTGCTTGGCTTGCCCATCAAGTAGGAGCACCTCCTTTAATTGGAGGCTTTGCAGCAGGGCTAGCTCTTTCTAAACAATTTTTTCTTCCGCTGGGACCCTCTTTTGCAGTAGAACAACATTTCTCTGAAAAAGTAGAAAAGCAAATGCAACCAATTGTGCACCTTTTTACTCCTATTTTTTTTGTAACTATTGGGCTTTCTCTAAATTTAAAAACTATTCCTTGGGATTCTCCTTTTATCTGGGGCCTCTCTCTTTCTTTATTGATGGCAGCTTTGCTCGGCAAAGTGCTTTCTGGTTTTTTATTGATAAAAGAAAAACAGATGGTTCGATGGGCAATAGGAATTGCTATGATTCCAAGGGGAGAGGTAGGCCTTATTTTTGCTGAAATTGGGAAAAGTAGCGGCGCTTTTAATAATGATCTTTATGCAGCTATGATCATTGTGATCGCTGTTACCACAATATTAGCCCCTTTTATGCTGCGATTTTTCTATTCCCATCGTTTAGATTAAAAATGATAAATAAAAATTTATACTTTTTTGTTTAATAAAAAAATTTTTTTCTCTATATGTTTATTTTTAAATCGTAGAAACATTTTCAATTCTTTGTCCCTGAGTAGAAGACCATCAAAATTTTTATAGAAATCATCAAATGTTTAAATTCCTTTCCTATTTTTTATCGCTTAGCCTATTAGTATCACAAGCATCTTTAAAAATATACGCTCAAGCGGATAACTATTTTGACTCTCTCTCTTTTTTAGATGATTTAAATTTTATAAAAACAGAGAGTAGTTTCATTTGTTTAAATTCCAAAGAACTATCACAAAAGCTGAATGATGATTTATCTGTTAAAGTAAAAAATTTGGTTTTTTTTGCTTTTGAGGATACAAATAAAGTTATATTTGAAAGTCAAGATTATTTATTTGTCTGTAATTTTTTATCTTTTGAAAATCAGTGTATTATTGATTGTTATGAAAAACAGCAAGAAGCCTTACAAAGCGAAGAAAGTGAAACAGAAGATCTAGAAGAGGTACTAACAAATTTAAAATGTCAGTTAAATGACTGTAACTTTCGTCGAGGTCCTGTTGGTCCTCGTGGTCGAATGGGAGCTACAGGAGCTACAGGGCCTGCAGGAGGGATCAATGGAGCGACAGGTGTCACAGGACCGACGGGGGTAACCGGAGCAGTGGGCTTAACAGGCGCAACTGGCGCTACGGGAGTGATTGGAGCGACAGGTGTCACAGGAACAACGGGGGT
>CATLPS010000022.1 GCA_950054535.1 uncultured Chlamydiae bacterium
CAATGGGGAAAGCAAAAAATGTTAGCCATTGGATCTATTTTAGTACTAGCTAAAGATGGAGATTTAATCTGGGGTACAGGAATGAATGGAAAACGCATGGACCTAGATCAATACCAGTTTCATACCTTAGATGTTAGAGCGGTAAGAGGTCCTATGACAAGAGATTTTTTAATCAATAACTTCAATATTGACTGTCCAGAAATCTATGGCGACCCTGCTCTTCTTTTGCCTTACTTTTTTCCTGAGTTTGCAAAGAAAGAAAATCCAAAGTATGACTATTTAATTATTCCTCACTATTCTGAAGAAAAAATGTTTCCTAAAGAACTTTATCCTAATGTCGTCTATCCCACAGAGCCTTGGAATGAAGTAATTAAAAAAATTGTAGACAGTAAATTTGTTATTTCTAGTTCTTTGCATGGTTTGATCGTGGCCGATGCTTACGGCATTCCTGCTCGTTATCTAAAAATTTCCGATCATGAGCCTCTTTATAAATATCGCGATTATTACCTGTCTACCAATCGACCCGAATTTAACTACGCCACTTCCGTAGAAGAAGCGTTAAATATGGGAGGAGAAGCAGCCATGGAGTGTGATTTAGAAAAACTTTACTTTAGTTTTCCCTTTGAGTTTTGGCCTAATGCTACATTTAACCATCCAAACTTTGAGTAAGAATGACTTAAAAAACTAAAAGGTAGAGAGATGAAACAGCTGTTTTTATTGGTATTTTGTTTAGTAACTTTTCGGCTTTTTTCTCAAGTGGATTTAAGCACGATAGAACAGCCTTTTGTGTTAGAAGCTACTCAAATTCATATTCCAGGTTATCCCGATGCGTTTAACCCCTCCATTGTACGGTGGAAAAATCGACTGCTTTTAAGTTTTCGCTCACGAAATTTAGAGACAAACCGAGCAGATCTGATTGGTTTAACTTGGTTAGACAAAGACTTTAAGGTGGTGGGAAGGCCTCAACTAATAGAGATGGCAAAATTTGGGCTAAAAAGCAGTTATATTCAAGACCCGCGTTTGATTACTATTAGAGATCAGCTTTACATGCCTTATAGTGATTTGGTAGAAGATCCAGACTCAGAAGAGAGAAAGCGCAAAATGTGTATTGCCAAAGTAGACTTTGATGGCGCGCGTTTTATCATCACTGAAATAGATACTTTTCACGAATTTGAAGGAGATACAACCAATAAATTTGAAAAAAACTGGGCGCCATTTAGCTATCAAAATCTCTTACTCTTTTCCTATACTCTAGCTCCTCATAAGGTATTTTTACCTTTAATAGGGGAAAGTAGATGCGCCACAATTGCTGATAATCAAAACTTTAGTCAATGGTCATGGGGAACTTTAAGAGGCGGCACCCCAGCACTTAAGATAGAAAATCACTATCTTGCTTTTTTTCACTCTTCTATCTCCTTAAAAAGCGTGCAGTCCAATCAACAAACAATGACCCACTATTTTATGGGAGCTTATCTTTTTCAAGACCAGCCTCCTTTTGCAATTGAAAAAATCAGCCCTATGCCTATTATTAGTCCTGACTTTTATAAAGGACCAAATCATAAAACATGGAAACCACTAAGGGTAATTTTTCCTTGTGGATTTATTTATGATGAAAATTTTATCTGGGTTTCTTATGGTAGACAAGACCATGAGGCCTGGTTAATTAAATTAGATAGAAAAAAGTTGATGAAAAGTTTAATTCCTTTCAACTCTAATATTTAATACTATTTTATCTATCTTTAAAGCTAGTCAAAGAGACTATACCTTATGTCTTGCTATTTAAAAATTGTTACTTTTTTTTGTTTATCTGTTTGTAATTTCTCTTATCTTTATAGCTTTAAAGACTTAGAAGAGTTTCCTCAGGACTTTGTTAAAGAGACCAAGCAAATCTTTGTGCCAGGGTATCCACATGCTTTTAACCCCTCTATCATTAAATGGAAAGGACGTCTATTACTGAGTTTTCGGGTAATTCACGGCGAAGAACTCTCTGCCTTTCCTTCTGCTGCGCAGTCCGATATCGGTCTTATTTTTCTAGATAGTGAGCTTAATCCCATCGGAGAAGCTCAATTTATTTTTTTAGACCATCCTCAAAAAAAGCGTCTGCGCCTGCTAGCAGAAGATGCACGTTTGATTGTCGATCAAGAGGAGTTGTATGTTATTTATAGCGCTAATAAAGAGGAAAAAGTAACGGATGCAGGTTTTCGAGTCTATGTTGCTCAGCTAATACAGATGGATCATCAGTTTGTAGTAGTTCATAATGAATGCCTCTCTATTTTTGAAGGAGAGAATCAAGAAAAAAGAGAAAAAAACTGGGTGCCTTTTTTTTATCACTCTAACCTGCTTTTAGCTTACTATCTACGCCCGCATACTATTTTTAAACCTAGGCTAGATGGCAGCGAAAGATGCGATACTTTAGCAAAAACTATCCCTTCTGTGGTATGGCAGTGGGGAGAGCTTAGGGGGGGGACGCCTGCCTTTCTTTTAGATGAGAATTACTACTTAAGCTTTTTTCACTCTTCTGTCTCTATGAAAACGGTGCATTCCAATGGAGAGTCTAGCGTTCATTATTTTATAGGCGCCTATCTTTTTTCCTCAACGCCTCCTTTTGAAATTAAATATATTAGCCCTGAGCCAATCATTGGTACTAACTTTTATAAAGGAAATAGCTACGCTCCTTACTGGCACCCAGTTAACGTGGTTTTTCCAGGGGGGTTAATTATCGAAGAAGAGGAAGTAATGATTGTATATGGCAGACAAGATCATGAAATCTGGTCTGCCAAATTAGATAAAAAGCAGCTGATCAAAAGCCTCATCCATGTCTCTACCTTAAAAGATAAAGAGTAGATTTTTAAAGGTCTTTAGGGTAGATATCGCCAAGTGAAAAACCTTCATTAGATACATTAAAATCATAAATGATAAAAGTTCCTGGAGAGGGAATAACTCCATACTTTCCAGTTAAACATTTAGAAATATGGCAATAATTAAAAGCGTAGGTGACAATTAAAATAGTGCAGTGGTTAAAATTAGTAAGGTTTTTTAAAAAGTATTCACTTCTTTTAAATACAGAAAGACCGGACTCTCCATTAGAAGGAGTAGCTTCTAGCATTTCTTTGGTAGAGGAAAAACGTTCTTTGTAAACATCATAATCTTCTCCATTAGCACTACCAAAATTTTGCATCTCTAAAAAATTACTTACTAAAATCTGACGAGGCGTTAAATAAAAAGCTTTTCCTAAAAGGCTAGCTGTTTGCTGGGCACGATAAGCAGAAGAGGTGTAAATATAGGCAATGTGTTGGGAAGCAAGAGCAGAAGCTGCATCGTTTAGCATTGCAAGACCGTAGTCTGTCAATTCAAATCCAGGAGAGCGGCTAGAGGTGACAATATCTAATAAGTTGTTTGTCCCTTGAAAATTGCATAGTACAACCAATCTTACATGATTTTTTTTTAATTCTTTAACGAGATCGTCATTTTTTTCAAAGTCGCCTCCAAATAGAGCTGAAATAAGCACAGTAAAAAGAACAAATAGAGACCCTGTTAATTTTTTCATTTTAAGCTCCTCTGTAAATGATAGTAGGGTGACCAATGCTTTGCAAACTAACAAAATTTTTTTTAAGTCACAATCAAAATAAAATTTGAAAAAGCATTAGCAGATAGCTTTAAAGCCATTTGAGTTTATCTATTTTAATCAGTAGTAGTTGTTAATGGCTGCTTATTTTGCAAGGAAAAATAAAAAACAATTTGGCTAGCTAAAATCAAAATGATTCCTAATGCAGTAATAAATAGAGGAAGAGGAAAGGCGGAACCATTATGAAAAACGCTCATTAACCAAGTAAATAGAGCAATAAAAAGATAATAGCTTCCTCCAAAAATAGAGCTAGCGCTTCCTACTTGGTCTTGATAAGCCAAAAGCGCTTGACTTAAGCTATTAGGAATAATCATCCCTATACCAAAGAAAATGAGAAAAAGAGCAATGGTGATCAAGATCATGCTAAAAAAACTAAGGTCAAACAGGTCTAAAAATACTAAAAAAGTATAAAAAACTCCGCCTATAAAGGTGATAGCTGCTCCACTTTTTATCAAACGATAAGGTCCCCACTGCGCAGCGTAGGAAAAAGAGAAACGAGCCGCTAAAAGCGTTGCTGTTGCAATAAGTAATCCAAAAAAACCATAATGGTTGACTTGCATATGTAGTTTTTCGGTGAAAATGAAAGGAGCTTCTTGGTAAAAACCAAATAAAATACCATTGGTGGCGCTAATAAGTAAAATATGTCCCCATAGTAAAGTGCTTTTCATCATTTTGCAAAAAAGAAAAGCGGTAGATTTTAAGGAAGGAGGGGTTATTTTTTTAGGAGCTGTTTCTGGTAGCGAAAAAAAAGAAAAGAGCGCTAATAATAAACCCATGATGATCAATACCCAAAAATTGGCTCTCCAATCGAAGTAGCCGCTCATAAACCCTCCTATTACAGGCCCAAGCGCAGGAGAAAAAGCCAAAGAGCCTGCTATGATAGAAAAAATTTTAGCTCGTTTGGTTCCTACGTAAAGGTCTCTTATCATTATTTGAGTAATTACCGAGCCCACGCTTGCTCCAAACGCTTGAAAAAAGCGCCAGATAAATAGAGCCTCAATGGTTTGGGACTGCGCGCACAAGTAGCTGGTTAAAATATAGCAGCTAAGTCCTATAAGCATGGCGCTACGGCGCCCATAGTAGTCCGAAAAAGCGCCCCATAAAAAGACTCCGACAGCAAACCCTAGAAAATAGAGCGTTAAAGTTATTTCTGCTAAAGAGGCGCTTGTGTGAAGAGCCTTAGTAATATTAGGTAAAGCAGGGGTATAAATGGTTTCGCTGATTTGAGGAAATCCAACCAGCATAATAAGTAAAAAAAGAGAAACTTTAGGATTCATAAAAACGACCTTATTTAAATGGTTAAATTACTATTATAAATAATTAACAAAATGTTATCTATATAGCAGGTAATTAATTTGAATTAACTTTTGGTTAACAATGCTAGATTTATTGCGGTTAAAAATTTTTTTGCTAGTAGCAGATTTAAAAAGTTTAGCTTTAGCAGCCAAACATTTAAATCTTTCTTCGGCAGCCATTAGCAAACAATTAACTAAACTAGAAAAAGAGGTGGGAGTGCAGCTTTTAACGCGCACTACCCGTCAAGTGGAGTTAACAGAAATAGGAAAAAGCTATTATTTACAGTGCCAATCTATCTTTGCAGAAGTAGAGGCTGCGGACGCTTTCATTTCACAAGCAAAACAAGCTCCTTGTGGTCTTTTAAAAGTGGTAAGCAGCCGGCACTTTGCTGATCGTTATCTTTTCCCATACTTGCAAGAATTTTTACTTGCTTATCCAGATCTTAAACTGGATTTAGAACTTGCAGAACGTATTCCAGACTTAAACAGGGAAGGAATTGATATTTTAATTGGTATGAGCCTTTCTGCTACAGGAGAGGTAATCCAGAAAAAAATCGCTACAACTTGCTATACTTTCTGCGCTTCTCCAAGTTATCTTCGCTTATTTGGGAGGCCAGTTTGCCCTAAAGAGTTAAAGAATCACCGCTACATTACGCATAGTATGCGTAGCGTCGAAAATGAAAACTTAAACTTTGAAGGGAAAAAGATAGAGCTTTTATGGCAAATTCGCGCAAATGATGTGCAGGCTATGGTTACTTTAGCCAAAAATGGAATAGGCATTGTTAAACTACACCGCTATGCCGTCGAAGAAGAGATAAAGCAGGGGAATTTAGTAGAAATTTTAAAGCCTTATGCTAAAAAAAATATCCCCTTATATGTAGCCTACCCTAAAAAACGCTTTGTAGCCTCTAAGATTCGCTTTTTTATCGACTATATCCTTGCCAAAATGAATAGCTAATTTTTAAAAACAAACAAAAATAAAAAATTACTAATAAATTACCTGTAATTTTTTAAAATAAATAAAATAATATTTTTTTAATGGTTTTTGTTGTATAATATACATATAAATATTAATAACGTAAACATTAAAGGTTTTTATATGCAAATTAAAAAATTTTTAAAAAATTTGTATGATGAAGTTGATTACCTGCCAGTAGCTAGCTCTATAAAAGGCTTAGGTGAGCTAGCCGCAAAAGCAGTAGCAAAAACAATAGCAGTTAGTAAAGCAATATCAGGATTTACAGGTAAGTCAACAGCTGAATTAACAGACAGCGCTACAGTTCACCGAGTTAGCTATTTAAAAAACCGATCAAAATTGCGGTGTTTATTGTTATTTATTCCAATTTTTGGAAATGTAAGCGTAGCCATTTACGATTTGAAAAAGTCGTACAATAAAAAACAAATAATCAAACAAATAATAAATTATTCTCAATCTATCAAAAATTCTCGCCAACCAACAGTGGAAATAATACAACATTCAAAAGCTATACTAGAACTGCTTAAAAAAGAAGTATTTAAAAAAGATCCTAGCCTTTTTAAGCATGTAGACGAAAAATTCAGAGAAGATTATTCTTTTATGCTAGAAGCAGTAAAAATAAATCCTAATTTTATTAAATATACTAACGAAGAATTTAAAAACGATCCATTTTTAATATTACAACTCCTAGAAAAAAATCCTGATTTTATTCAATATATAGGTTTAGCATTAAAAAATAATGCTCTTTTCATGTCAGAAGCAGTGCAAATGAACCAAAAATTTATTAGACATATCGGGAAAGAGTTGAAAAGAAACTTTGCTTTTATGGTAGAAATGATGGAAAAAAAGCCTAGCTTTTTTAGATATGCAAATAGTGAATTGCAAAGCAAACAATCTTTTAAAGACGTTCATAAAGAAATTAAAGAAAAAAACTCTACGCAAAATATATCCACTACAATTGCCTCCTTTATTTCAAAACTAAAGAAAAATCCTGCTGGCACTATAAAAAAACTATGCAAATTTCTTTAAGCTATTACAAAAAAAAGCTGCGTTAAAAATTTAGTTTATTAAAAATTAATTTTAGCGCAGTTTTTATTTTTAACACTCATCTTATTTTTAATTATCAGACGCTTGAAGTCTAATCTTAGCAAATAATTAAAACCCTATTGATTATCAGACGTATGTTCCTACCTTCTTATTTTCTTTTAACAGTTATTATCAGACGTAATATATTTTGTTAAAGGAAAAATAATAAAAATAACTTTTATTATCAGACGTTTTTTTGGTAGTAAAAACAAAATTCAAAACGTTTCTTGAGAGAAAGTGGCCAGGTACCATAAACTTAAAAGCAAATTTTATTAGCAGGGAAAAGAAATGAAAAAAGGCCAAATGATCACAGCCACAATTAAAGATTTAGGTAATAGTGGAGAAGGGGTAGGGGTTTATCAAGGTTGTACAGTATTTATTGATCGCGCTTTACCAGGAGAAACCGTAACTGCTATGATTACTGAAACGCATAAACGGTATGCGCGTGCCTCTTTAGTTCAAATAGATGATCCATCAACCGATAGGGTGGTGCCTCCTTGCCCCATTTTTGATCGCTGTGGGGGATGCCAGCTCATGCATCTTTCCTATGAAAAACAGTTGGAAGTTAAAAAACAAAAAGTAGAAGCAGCTTTTACTCGCATTGGAAAACTGAACAATGTAACCGTTGCGTCTTGTAAGCCTTCGCCGAGCTCTCTTCATTATCGTAATAAAATTCAACTTCCGGTGCGCATAGTGAATCAGCACACTACTATTGGTCTTTACGCGCGTAGATCTCATGAACTAGTAGAAGTAGAGCACTGCTTGATTCATTGTGAGATAGGGGAAGAAGCTTACCAAGTGATTCATAAATTAGTTACCCAAGCAACTATTTCTATTTACGACCCCAAAACAGGGGAGGGAGAGCTGCGCCATCTATTGATTAAAAGCGCTATCCATACACAGCAGCTTTTAGTTGTATTAGTGACTAATCAAAAAACCCCTTCTGAAAAACTATTTCAATTAGCCAAATCGATCATGGAAAAATGCCCTTTAGTAAAAGGAGTAGTACATAATTTTAATAACCAAACTAATAATACCATTTTAGGAAAATATTATCAGACGTTAATTGGAAACCCAACTATCAACGAAGAGGTGAATGGTCTTGCATTTAAAATTTCTGCCGCCTCCTTTTTTCAAGTAAATACGAAACAAGCAGAAATTCTTTATGAAGATATTTTACAAATGGCTGCCTTAAATGGAACGGAAACAGTAATTGACGCTTATTGCGGAGTAGGAACCCTCTCTTTAATTTTGGCTAAAAAAGCCAAAGAGGTCAAAGGAGTAGAGTGCGTAGAAGCTGCCATTGTAAATGCAAAAGAAAATGCCTTGATAAATCAAATCACAAATGTCTCTTTTTACTGTGACTATGCAGAAGAGTTTCTACAAAAGCAAAACCAAGTAGACCTGCTTCTTTTAAATCCACCTCGTCAGGGAGTAGCTTTTTCTTTACTGGAAAAAGTAAAAAAATTGCTGCCAAAAACAATCATTTATATTTCTTGTGATCCCGCAACCCTTGCCAGAGATTTAGCAATCTTATATAGAGATGGTTATCACATTGAATTAGTGCAACCATATGATATGTTTCCGCAAACTGCGCATGTGGAAACAGTTGTTAAATTAAGAAGAGGATAGATGGAGCGTATTGAAAAAGATAGTATGGGAGAAATGAAAGTTCCAGCGGAGCTTTATTATGGAGCGCAAACAGCTCGCTCTTTGCTTTATTTCAATATTAGCCAAGAGCTTATGCCCAAAGAAGTCATTTGCAATTTAGGACTTTTAAAAAAGTGCGCTGCAAAAGTGAATGATGAAAATGGCAGTTTAGATTCCGTTAAAGCAAAATGGATCATGAAAGCTGCAGAGGAAGTTTATCAAGGAAAGCTGCAAAAACATTTTCCTTTAAAAGTTTGGCAAACAGGCAGCGGCACACAAACTCACATGAATGTAAACGAAGTCATTGCCAACCGAGCCATGGAGCTGTCTGATTTCACCGTAAAAATTCATCCCAATGATGATGTCAATAAAGGGCAATCTTCTAACGATCTATTTCCTACAGCAATGCATCTAGCGGCAGCTATCGCATTAAATCAAAATCTGATTCCTGCTATTCAATATGTACGGCATCATCTAGCGATAAAACAAAAAGAATTTGAAGGCGTGGTGAAAATAGGCAGAACCCATTTAATGGATGCAGTTCCGCTTTCTTTTTCGCAAGAGTTTTCCGGTTACATAGACCAGCTCGATCAAAATTTAGATAGAGTGTTGGCTGTTTTGCCTTCTTTATATGAGCTTGCTATTGGTGGCACAGCGGTGGGAACTGGGCTTAATGCACCAACGCATTTTTCTGAGCAAGTTACTTTAGAGGTTGCTCATATTACCAAGCTTCCCTTTACTTCTTCTTGCAATAAATTTGCGGCTTTAGCAACGCATGATGCGTTAGTCTTTGCAAGTGGAGCGTTAAAAACAATTGCTTGCTCATTAATGAAAATTGCTAATGATATTCGCTGGATGGCCTCTGGTCCTAGATGTGGTCTACAAGAGCTTTATCTTCCGGCTAATGAACCTGGTTCTTCCATTATGCCCGGAAAAGTAAATCCTACCCAGTGCGAAATGATGACAATGGTTTGCGCGCAAGTAATGGGCAATGATAGCGCAATTGCTTTGGCAGGCTCTCAAGGAAATTTTGAGCTGAACGTTTTTAAACCATTGATCATTTATAATTTTTTACAATCGGTGCAATTATTAAGCGATGGGTGTTATTCCTTTGCAAATCACTTAATAAAGGAAATGCAACTCAACTACGCTCAAATAGAAAAAAATTTAGCGAATTCTTTGATGCTTGTAACGGCGCTTAGCCCAAAAATTGGCTATGAAAAAGCGGCTTTAATCGCTCATACAGCTCATAAAGAACAGCTTACTTTAAAAGAGGCCTGTATAAAACTTGCATTTCTTAAGCCAGAAGAGTTTGATCAACTCATCGATCCTAGTCAAATGATTTAAAAAAAGCGCTAACATTCCTATATTTTTTAAATAAAATAAAAAGTTAGCGCTTTTTTAAAAAAATTGTGAAAAGCCAATTATTTAAAATCTATTATTTAAAACTCTTGGCGCATCATTTCTATTCCTTCTTGATTGACTTTAATAAACTCATCTGCATATGCCTCACGAATTTGTTTGAACTCTTCGCTAGGATGCATAGGCGGGGTAGAAATATTACTAAAAAACATACTCATCCCATGAAACCCTATCCATGTAGGATTTGGTAAATTTTTACTTTTACTCTCCTCAGCAGCTTCTGTTACTTTTTGGTAAAGGTCGATAGTTTCTTGGGGATGATTTTTTTCGATAGTAGAGCAAACTCTTTTATATAAATTTTTGCCAGCTTTTTTAGCCAGCGCTTGATTATAGGTGTTTTGCATACGTATAGCAGCATCGCCTTTACAAACAGAAGGATCTTTGCTACATTGCATATCTTGTTTGACGCGGAAATTAGCAATAGAAATCAAAGGAATGCAAGTTTTTATGATTGTTTCTATTGTAGGCAAAACTTCAAACTCGGCGATTGCTTGCTCAAAAAGAAGAGGAGCATGCAGATCTTTTTCTTGTTGTCTCAACCATTCAAACCGCCTTTGCTTATCTTGCTCGCTCCAAAGCGCTTTTAGCACAGGAATATAGTCACCAGAAGCTAGTTGTTGGCTAATCTGCTCTAGGGTTAAGGGCTGTGGCTGACTAAACTCTTGCTCAAATGCCGTAACATCTAATCTTTTTTCACAGAAATTGACCACATTTTGAGGACATGTTAATTGAATAGATTGCATGATAGCTCCTTTTAAGAAAGGGTTTAAAGAAAAAGACCTTAAAAAATAAATTAGTTTTTTCTTTCAAAACTAGCAAGAAAATCAATAAAAAAAAGCTAAATCAAGTAAAGTGTTACAATAAACCTTTTTAAGGACTGTTCTATGACATTGTTAGAGAAGATAGATTTCAGCTCTTTTTCTTTAATAAGCGACACAAAAAATTTAGTCATGATTGGCTGGGGAGCATTTGAGAGGTTTAGCAGTCTACAAAAAATTAATCCTCATCAACCCGCTTTTTATCTTCAGGATTTTTTTCTCTCGTATGCCTCTGCTTGGCTACAATATGAAAAATGGCAAGTTTTTTCTATTGAACAGCTCCAAAGCATTTTAAAATGCTCTACCCCAAAAAAACTGAACTGGAAAATAGAGGGAGAAGCCTCTTTTAAGAAAGCCTTTAAAGAGCTAAAAATTCAATTTGAGCAAAATAAATTAAAAAAAGCGGTGCCTTATCTCTGTTCTTACGCAAATGCAGCGATGAGCCAGCAAAGATTCACCTACTGTTTAAGCCATGCTTTTACTATAAAAAAAAAGTATCCGGACCATTTCTCAGGCTATTTATACGGACACTGCTATCAGCAACAAGGGTTTTTAGGCTTAACTCCCGAACTTCTCTTTAGCTATGAAAAAGAGCCGCAGCCTAAAGTAATAACAATGGCGCTAGCTGGAACGAAAAAAAAAGAAGAAGAAGCTACTCTTTTAAGCGATGCAAAAGAGTTAAAAGAGCATCAATTAGTAATTACAGGAATTAAAAAAAGTTTGAGCTCTTTAGGAAAAGTTCAGGTAGGGGAAACCAAAGTTTTGAGCCTGCCTACCCTTAGCCATCTGCTCACCTTTATACAAATGACTCCTACTAAAGCATTTGATTTTAATAACTACGTGAAAAAACTTCATCCTACGCCCGCTTTGGGCGCTTTTCCTAAAAAGGCTGGAGCAGAGTGGCTTTTAGGCTATCAAAAAAAAGTCGATCGCAAAAGTTATGGCGCTCCTTTTGGTTATTATCATCCGCCAAGCCAAAAGGTTACTTGCATCGTAGCTATCCGGCAAATACAATGGGGCAATAGAAAAATAAGAATTGGCGCAGGTTGCGGAGTCATTGCGCAAAGTTCTTTAGAAAAAGAGTGGCAAGAAATTTTACTCAAAATAAAAGCAATTAAAAATATATTTCAATTATGAATCAAAACTTGGCAGTTTCCGCCATTCAGCAAGCTTTATATGCCGGTATAAGAGAATTTTGCGTGGCCCCTGGAAAGCGCAATGCTCCTTTAATTTTTGCTTTAGCGAAAATAGACCATATTAAAATTTATCAATGGCCAGAAGAGCGCTCTGCTGCTTTTTTTGCTCTGGGTAGAATACGCGCTACCAATAGGCCAGTGGCGGTAATTGTTACCTCAGGAACGGCCGTGGGTAATTTACTGCCTGCCGCTATGGAAGCGCATTACACTCAGCTTTCTCTCTTGCTCATTACTGCGGATAGACCACGGCGGCAAAGAGGAACAGGCGCTCCGCAAAGCGCAGAGCAAGTAGGAATTTTTAGCCATTACACCTGTTTTTTCCAAGATTTAGCAGATAATGAGAGGTGCTGCCTTAAAAAATGGTCTCAAATGGGCGCAGCGCATTTAAATCTCTGTTTTGAAGAGCCAAAAGAAGAGGTGCAAGTACCTTTTTCCTTTCAGTTTGACCATCTTTATCATAAAAAAGAGCCTCCCATTGTAACTGACGCCTCTGATTTAAAAATTTTTTTAAAAAATCACCATTTTCCCATCGCGGTAGTCGGTGCTTTGCTTAAGAAAGACCAAGAGGTAGTGACTCTTTTTTTGCAAAACTTAAAAATTCCCATCTATGCAGAAGCTATTTCTGGACTACGCGAAGAACCGCGCTTAAAAGAGTTACAAATCATAGGCGAGAGTATTTTGCAAAACAGCAAAAAAGCAGACTATCCAATAGATGGTGTGATGCGAATAGGCTCTATTCCTACCTGCCGTTTGTGGCGTGATTTAGAAGAAAAAAATGGCGAAATTGCAGTGTACTCCATCAGTCATTTGCCATTTTCCGGCCTTAGCGATGGCCAAACGCTTTTTACTTCTTTAAAAGAGTTTTTCTCTTCTAGCCATTTTACAGCGCATCCAAGTAATGAGCGCGCCCAAAAATGGTTATCTAAAGAAAAAGAGGTAGCCAGTGATCTAAAGAGACGGTGCAAGCAAGAGCCAACGGCGCAGCTTAGCTTGCTTCATCAGCTCTCTTGCCTCATTCCTGAAGGCTCTTTAATCTACTTAGGGAATAGCTTGTCGATTAGAGAGTGGGATTTAATTGCTACAGATAAATATAAGTTCTTTAAGGTAGAAGCTAGCCGCGGCCTTTGTGGAATTGATGGGCAGATTTCTACTTTTTTAGGTCTTTGCACACCAGAGCAAGAAAACTGGGCAATTATAGGGGACTTAACTGCGCTTTATGATTTGGTAGCTCCTTGGATTTATCAACAACTGCCTGTCTGTAATGTAAATCTTGTCATCATCAATAATGGCGGCGGTCAAATTTTTTCTAAAATGTTCTCTTTGCCTATTTTTTTAAACTGCCATCAACTCCATTTTAAACCTTTAGCCGATCTTTGGGGCTGGCATTATGAAAAATGGGAAGAAGTTCCTACTAAGCTTTTGCCAATAAAAGGCGCAAAGATGATTGAAATAGTGCCAAACCAAACGTTTAGCAAAAATGAAACAAGATAGAGCAATAAGTTCGCGGCAGCAGTTATGGGCGCTACCGGGGTTTTTAGGATTAAAAAAAGATTGGGAAGTTTTTAACTTCTCTTCCGTTCGTTTGTTTGACTTTGATGACTTTACTTTTTCTTCTTTGCATACTTTAGCGGATTCTTTGAATCAACTTGCTTTGCAACAAAAAACCTTTCCTACTCTTATGGGGTATTCATTAGGAGCAAGAGTAGCTTTACATGCGTTGATTCAAGCGCCACAGCTTTGGAAGTCAGCTATTTTAATTTCGGCAAATCCTGGTTTAACAGAGGAGCAAGCAAAAAAGAGGCGACTACAAAGCGATAAACAGTGGGCAAACCGCTTTTTAATAGAAAGTTGGGAAAAAGTAACTGAAGACTGGAATGATCAGCCTATTTTCCTAAAGACAAAACAGCTCAAAAGAGTAGAAGAAAACTACTCTCGCGAAAAAATTTTTCATCTTTTAACTTCTACTTCTTTAGGAGTCCAACAAGATTTGCGCGCTAAAATAAAAGCGCTTCCCATGCCTATTTTATGGGTCGTAGGAAAAGAAGATACAAAATACTTAGAGTTTTCCAAGTCAATACGTTTTTCTCACCCCCTTTCTAAAGTAGCTGTTTTGACAAAGGCCGGCCATAGAGCTCCTTGGGATCAACCTTTTAAGTTTAAAAAAGTAGTACATGAATTTTTATTGCTATAATTTCCTTTAAATAGATAGCATCAATTTTTTTAAAAAAAGTAGCTACTTTCTAGTAAAAGTCATAGCAAGCTGCTATTTAAATGCTACTTTGCAAGTTTGACTTTTGAACTTAAGCTATTTAAAATACCAATAGTTAAAATAGTTAAAAAATGAAATAAAGACATAGATGCTAACGCTTTTCAACTCAATAAAAGGTAGACGCAAATGAAGAATCACCCAATCTCTCCCTGGAAAAAAATTACTGAGTATCAAGATATCTGCTTTGAAAAAAATGAAGAAGGAGTAGCAAAAATTACCATTAACCGGCCTGAGGTGCATAACGCTTTTCGCCCAGAAACGATACAAGAGATGCAACAAGCTTTTGAAATTTGTCGCAATGATCCCAAAATTGGAGTAGTGATTTTGACTGGTAAAGGCGATAAAGCATTTTGCTCAGGAGGAGACCAAAGAGTTCGCGAAGAGACAGGGTATAAAGGAGAAGATGGAATTCCTAGACTCAACGTACTGGATTTGCAAAAGCAAATTCGCTCTCTTCCAAAACCCGTCATTGCAATGGTAGCAGGCTACGCTATTGGAGGCGGGCATGTGTTGCATGTAGTTTGTGATTTAACAATTGCCGCTGACAATGCTCGATTTGGGCAGGTGGGGCCTAAAATGGGCTCTTTTGATGGAGGCCTTGGTAGTAGCTATTTGGCGCGCGTAGTAGGGCAGAAAAAAGCTCGCGAAATTTGGTTCCTATGCCGGCAATACTCTGCTAAGGAAGCGTTAGAAATGGGGCTAGTTAACTGCGTAGTGCCCTTAGAAAAGTTAGAAGAAGAGACGCTTCATTGGTGCCGTACTATTTTGCAACACTCTCCTTTAGCTTTACGCTGCTTAAAAGCCGGTTTGAACGCCGATTGCGATGGACAAATAGGGCTGCTGGACTTAGCAGGAAATGCCACAATGCTTTATTATATGACAGAGGAAGCCCAAGAGGGCAAAAACTCTTTTTTAGAAAAGCGAGCTGCTGATTTTAGTAAATTCGAAAGGCTTCCTTAAAACACTTATGCAAAAACCCTCTCTTTTAACTTTTTCCACTCTGCCTCTTATTTTGATGGCAGCGCGGCCAAAAACTCTTCTGGTAGGAGTCACTCCAGTATTAGTTGGAGTAGCATTTGCTTTAGGCCAAGTGCAATCCATTCATTTTAGCGCAGCTTTTTTAACGCTTGTATGCGCTTTATCCATTCAAATAGGCATCAACCTGATCAACGATGCACTAGATTTTAAAAAAGGTGCAGATAATGAACAACGCATTGGACCTAAAAGAATTACGCAAGCTGGGCTAATGAGCTATCGCCAAGTTCTTGGCATCGGGTTTATTTTTTTTAGTTTTGCTTTTCTTTGCGGTATTCCCTTAATTATTTTAGCTGGTTGGCCACTTTTTTGGGCCTTAGTGTTTTCGCTATTTTTTGGTTATCTTTACACTGGCGGCCCTTATCCACTGGCCTATTTTGGTTTAGGGGAGTTATTTGTATTTCTTTTTTTTGGGTTTGTAATTACTTGCTCTGCTTTTTACGTGCAGACTCTCACGCTTAACTCTACTATTGTGCTGGCAGCTACGCAGATGGGTCTGCTATCGGTGATTCCCATTGCAATTAATAACGCCAGAGATCTTGTTACAGACAAAACAGCTAAAAAAAATACGCTTGCTGTGCGTTTTGGTATTACCTTTGCGCGCTTCGAAATTACTATTTTTTCGCTTCTTCCTTTTATCATTACCTGCTTTTGGGCTTTTTTAGAAAAAAAGATATTTTTACTTCTGCCTTTGCTTATTTTTCCTTTAGCTTTGCAAATTGTAGTACAAATTTGGCAGCAAGCGCCTTCCTCCTATTACAACTTTCTTCTCGCGCAAAGTGCAAAGCAGCAGCTCTTGTTTGGGGTATTGTTAAGTCTTAGCCATTTTTTTTATCTTTAAAGAGCGCTCCTTATGATCGACTGGCAAAATAGTGGCTCGCATCTACTTCTCAATCCTGCCTATTCTCTTGAGCAAAAAAGTAAATTTCAATCTATTTTAAAAAGTAAAGAGCGCTGGCCGGCACATATTTGGCTGTCTACTTCTGGCTCTACTGTGCAAAAATGGGTGGGACTATCCAAAAACGCTCTTTTGGTCTCTGCTCAGGCGGTCAATCATCATTTAGATAGTGGCCCTTTTGATAAGTGGGCATTAGCGCTGCCATTTTTTCACGTGGGGGGCGTAAGTATTTGGGCGCGCAGTTTTTTAAGCGGCGCCAAAGTAGAGGATTTTTATCATTTCTCGCCTAATGGCAAATGGAACGCGGCTCTATTTTACCAATTTTTAGTTCAGCAGAGCTCTACCTTAACTGCGCTTGTTCCTACGCAGCTTTTTGATCTTGTTCAGCTTCAGCTTACGGCTCCTCAATCTTTAAGGGCTGTAGTGATTGGGGGAGGGCACCTACCTGCTGCGCTGCTTAAAGAAGCAAAAAAACAAAACTGGCCTATTCTACCAAGTTATGGCTCCACTGAGTGCTGCTCGCAAGTGGCTACTGCTTCTCTTTGCCAAAAAAGTACAAGTTTAAACTTGCTACCTCATATGCAAGTCTCTACCATTCATGGCTGTTTGGCATTTAAAAGCGCAGCTCTTTTAAGCGTATATGCTCATTTGCAAGAAGAAAAATGGATATTTGAAGATCCTAAAAAAGATGGCTGGTGGGTCAGTAAAGATAGAGGAGAGGTGACACCTGAAAAAGAGTTGATTCTTCAAGGAAGGGTAGATGATTTTGTTAAGGTTGGCGGCGAAAGCGTGGATATGGCAAAACTCGAAGCTATTTTACAAAATTTAAAAACAGAACTTAAAATTTTTTCTACGCTGACTTTGCTGGCCTTTCCCGATGAAAGGCTCGGCCACCTTATCTATTTAATTTTAGAAGGAAAAAAAGAAGAAAAAGTAGCGTTAGCAATAAAAGAAAAGTTTAATTCTTTGGTTCTGCCTTTTGAATGCATTCGTAAAACTTTATGGGTAGATGTCATTCCTAAAAGCTCTCTTGCTAAAATCTTAAAAAGTTGTTTGTTAAAAAAAGTGCAAAACTTAAGTTTTTAAAAAACGCAAGCTCTTAAAAAAAGTATTTTTTTAAATAAATAAGCTTAAATTTTGCTGAATAAAAGAAGGGATGGCCATCTTTTTAAAAGAAGATCGCTCGCAAAACACATGCACCGTTTCTACTTGACCATGCAATAGGCATTCTTTAAAAAATTGATACCTTAAGACAAAAGAGGTGCGCCCTATCTGAATGACGCTCAACCGAACAAAATAATAAAGCCCTACTTTCATAGGCAAATAGTAAATAGAGTTGCTAGATTTAATGGGAACGGCCCACTGAGAGTGGTGAAACCAATCATTGCAGCAAATATGGAGCTTTTCCTGGATAAAAAACTCATAAACCTCATGAGATAACGAAAAAAGATGAGCAAAAAATAAAATTCCCGCAGGATCGCCTAAGTGAAAAGGAACAAAAATTTTTTTTTCAAAAAAAAGGCTCATTTTTTATGCGCTAATAAAATAGTAGCAATTCCGCCGGCTAAAGAAATGACTTCAATTTTTGCAAAACCCTCTTGCGTAAGAAGTTTTTTCACCTCTTCAGGAGCAATAAAATGGTCAATACTTTGACAAAGGTATTCGTAAGCTTGCTTATCGCTAGTGAGAAGTTTTCCAATTAAGGGAAGCCCAGCGCTAAGATAAACTTTGTGGCCAAATTTCAAAAGGCAGTTATTTGGCCGGGTTAACTCTAAAATTGCTAATTTTCCGCCTGGCTTAAGAACGCGCATTACTTCTTTAAAACAGTGCACAGGCTGGCGAATATTGCGAATTCCATAGGCAATTGTAGTAAAGTCGATGGAGGCATTTGCCAGAGGAATTTGCTCTGCATCTGCCTCAATATAGTGAATCTCTTGTTTTGTTAAAGCCAGCTTTTGAGCTTTATCTTCGGCTATTTTTAACATTTGCAAAGAAAAGTCTAATAAATAAGCTTTTGCATTTGCTGCGCTTTTTTTAAGGCACTCAAAAGCTACTTCGCCTGTACCACTACAAAGGTCTAACATACAAAAGTTTTTAGGCGCGCCTGTTAGAGCATAACGACAAAGCTTGCGGTTCCAGCTTTTAGACAGGCCAAAAGAGATCACCAAATTAGTAGTGTCATAGCGCCTGGCAATGGCATTAAAAAGCGTTTGAATAGAAGAGGGCTCAGCTTTATTATAGGGGGCTATCTTTTTTGTCATCTTGCTCAAAGTTGCAGTTTTGTTTGATTTCAGGTTCACATAGATCACAGGAACGAATAGAGCCACATTTTTCCGTTTGATTTTGGGTGGGATCTTTACCGCAAGAGCGTTCAATACGCGCTCTTCCTGTAAGGAGCCAGCCAATAGCTAGCGCCGCAATGGCGACTACAATAACGACAAAAGCAATCATTAAAGTCAAAAATAAATTCGACACAACTTTTTCTCCATAATCATTAAAAAAAGATCACATTAGCAAAATGGGGAGTATGTGTCCAATAGTTAGTTGGTATCTTTAAAATCGCGATAAAGAGGAGTTTGCTCCAAAATACTTGAAAAACAATCAATAAATGGGCAACATACCCTCAATTTGTACTTAAATGGAGCCCCTCTTATGCGTCGATCTATTTGCTATTGTGAGCCTGCTTTTGCTTTAGCCGGTGAATTAAAAACATGGAAGTTTCTCTATACACCTTCGACTAATTTACCCAAAGGCGCCAAGCTAAAGTTTGATCTACACTCTAAAGGGCGCGAAATTGATTGGCAAATTCCAAGCACTAATCTAAAAAAAGGCAATCAACTCATTTATGGACTGATTAATGATCAAAAAGTTGTCCAAGCAAATGAAGTGATCGTAGGCGATAGCTTTACGCCCCACTATGAGTTTACTCTTCCCTCGGCTTTAGCGGCAGGGGAAA
>CATLPS010000023.1 GCA_950054535.1 uncultured Chlamydiae bacterium
ACTAAAGAGGAGATGGTCAAACTTGCCAACTATCCCTTAGAGGAAATAGCTGAGGCGCCTCTTTATTTAGAGCTAAGACATACGCCTACGCTCAGCACGCCTACTCCTTTGATTTCTAATCGCTATGGCATTTCCCTTCCCGGTTTTACTACTGTTATTCCTGTTAGTCAAAAGCATTTAAAAAAATTAATGAAGTCTCTTTACACTTGCCGTTTTGTGATAAAACAAGGCTATGCTTACCCCTATCGGCTAGAAGGACAAGAACAAACCCCTGTTAACGCTCCTTTTTTTAAGGGAGTAGCAGATGGCTCTTATGAATTTTATTATGGTAAAGGTTATCATATCGGCTGGGGAGGAATCGCTACAGAGCTGCCTGTAGATCACCCTCTTTATAGTTTAGCGCCTAGTAATGTACAAAAGCTCTATAATTTAGGCATTGAAATGTCGACCTTAGTAGAGCCAAAAGAAAAAGAGCAACCCTTTTATCCCAATCGTTATAGCTACTTTAGAGAAGGAAATTTGTATACGATGGGAGGCATACTATTCGATAAAAATGATCCTGCTCTATTAGCTTTTCATAAAAACGAATTAAAAAGAGAAAAAGCTGCCACGACAGAATCTCCCTATCTTGCATTTAAAGATTTTGGCCCCCCTTTAAATGATAAAGGCCAGCTAAATAAATCTTTTTTAACTACTTTTGGTTACAAAGTCCCTGATGGCCACTATTTAATGCTTGGCGACAATCACGCCATGAGTCAAGATAGCCGCTGGTTTGGTCCGGTGCCGCAGGCTAATTTACAAGGAACGCCTTCTCTCATTATTTGGCCGCCAGGCCCTCGTTTAGGCCCTCCACTGCAAAGTCCTTATGCGCTATTTGTAATGCCGCGTTTCATTATCTGGAGCTTAGCGCTGCTTCTGCTTTTCCTTTGGTGGATTTCTCAGCAAAAAAAGAAACAGCAGTTAACGTTTTTAGATTAAATAAATAGTGAACTTAAAGCTTTTTTAAAGTAGTTAAAGGTTTCATTAACTTGGATTTTTTACTACTTTATTTTAAAGTTTTAGGTAAAAAGAGGAAAAGTTTTTAATGATTGACAGCAAGCTAGCCCGCCCACTAAACTCTATGGAGTCTAAAAACATTTTTTAACGATTTTTTTTTAAAGTGATTTATGATCCGATTCCCTACCTCTCTTCTTTGTCTCTTTCTTCTTTTTAGCCCCTCTTTACAAGCTGCAAAAAAGAAAATGTTCTCTTCTGAGCAAGAGGCCAAACAGTATTTGCTCTACCATTATAACCGCGGCGTTGATGAATACAATCACCTAAATTGGCGAAATGCCTGTGATGAGTTTGAAAGAGTAGTGCGCTTTTTTCCAGAAGATAAGATCGCTGCGCAGGCTAGCTTTTACTTAGGCGTAAGCTATTTTGAAAGAGGCGAGCTAGACTTTGCTAATTGCGAATTTTCTGCTTACTTACAAACTTCTGAGCAACCAGAGTATTTTGAAGAAACTTTGCAGTATAAATTTTGCATTGCAGAAAAATTAAAATATGGCAAGCGCCGCCCCTTTACCGTTCGCTATCTTCCCAAATGGATGACAGGCCAAGATCTTTCCTTGCAAATTTACGATGAAATCATTGCCGCTGTTCCCAACCATCCTCTTGCTATTCAATCTCTTTTTCATAAAGCTCTGCTTTTACAAAAAATGCGTGAATATCGGGCCAGCATTGAGGCATATCAGCTTTTCATTCGTCGCTTTCCGAAAAACGAGCTAACTCCGCAGAGCTATTTAAATATTTCTCAAGCATATTACCAACTCAGTCAACTCGAGTTTCAAAACCCCGATCTTTTAGCCCTGGCCGATGTAAATGTAAAAAAGTTTGCAGAGAGTTTTCCGCGCGACTGCAAAGTAGCGCAAGCTGCCCACTACTCCAGTTTGATTAAAGAAGTATACGCTAAAGGACTCTGCTCGGTCGGTCAGTTTTACGAACGAACGCACCATCCGGATGCAGCTGCTATCTATTATCAAAGCGCGATTGAAGACTATCCTACTACAAAAGTAGCAGCTTATTGCCGCTGCCGGATGAATCAACTCAATTATAGTGATGAAGAAAGAGCGAAAGCCGCTCCTTTAGACGAAGAACAAAGACCTACAGGACCTATTGTTTTAGATCCGCAAAAGATGTATGAACCTACGCAACTGCCTCTTAATGATTTCGACTAAAAATGAGATTTTTTAGCAAAAGGGCCCGTTTTTTCTATTTTTTGATGTTAGCTTCATTGCCTAGCTGCCATTACCAGTTTGGTCATGGCGAGCTAGCAGAAAGGTACCGTACGATCTCTGTTCCTTATGTGGAAGGAGATCTGGATGGCTATCTCACCTCTGAGATCATTAAAAAAATTTCCAGCTCTGGCGCTTTTACCTACCTCCCTTTAGATGGAGAGCTTTGCTTAAAAGTAAAAATTCTCTCTATCAAAGATCGTAATATAGGCTATCGTTATGATCGCAAAAAAAATCATCAACTAAAACATGCAATTATTCCTACAGAGTCAAGGGCAACTTTAGCGGCCGAGGTTACCATCTTTGATGCAGGTAAAAACGAAATAATACGCGGCCCTATTCAAATTCAGGCGCAACTTGACTTTGATTATGATTACTACAAAGTGGAGCAAGGGGTAAATGTTTTTTCTTTGGGACAAGTCAATGACGTCGACTCGGCGCGCGATGCAGCTCGCGTTCCTTTAGACGCTAAGCTAGCTGAATTGATTGTGGAATATGTTGTCAACAGCTGGTAATGAAATAGAAAAGCATTTAAAAATGAGAAAAAAATAAAAAGGGAGCTGTAAAAAGCCCCCTTTTGTATTTACTAAAGTACTTTAGTTTGCTTCTATTGGCATTTGAAAAAAATCATCCATTGACAAGCTAGTATTGTTTTCCTGACAGACAGAACTAATGAGGCTAAAATCAGCTTTTGTCATGATATTAAGCATATTTTCAGGTGTCTTGACTGTCCCATTAACAATACCATTTTTTAACTTGCGAAAAACCATACGATGTAATTCATCTACTTGGTCGCTCCAAAAGTCTGGCATTTCTTGCTTCACCTGACTTACAAAATGGTCAAATTTATCTTGCATTAGGTCTGATTTAATAAACTCCATCACTTCTGGTAAAAACTCAGCCTCAGAAATAGGGTGCATACCCGGATCGGCGCGATGCCCTTTACTTCCCCATTTTCCAGGCAAGAATTGAGGAAAACAGTTGCCTCCATCAATAATTTTTGCATCTATTAGTTTTCCATTTTCATCAATGCAAACAAAAATGTTTTCGTCATGCGGATCCATATTTAAAGTCATTCCTATAAATAAAGTCAGCTTTTGCCAAATAATTAACTCTTCTTTGGAGTAAGAGCCTTTGGGACGTTTATTAAATTTTGCCATCACATTTTTTAATGGCTGGTACTCTAAACCAGGTTGATGCTCACGTAAGAAAGAAATAAAGGCTCCTTTTTGCCCATTGAAGCTGATCATCTGAGCCGTTGGAATGAGATTTAATCCAAAAGCTTCATTAAAAAGATAAACTACCCTTTCCGCACGTGACTCATTTAAGGGGTTACTGCGATCAAAAAGGCGCGCTTGTCCCACATAATTTTTTAATATACGCATAAGATCTAGTTTATCTGACGAAGCTTTAAAAATGCCAATATTTTTGCCCTCTAAACTTTTGATCAGTTGAGCGCCATTTTGGCCCCCTGCCTGAGCGGGTTTTACGCCCATTTTTATAGCCAACTCTGCTCTAGCAATATCTATGCGTAGCTGATGCTCTTTGTTTTCTTTTAACTTTGGAACCCTCTCCTGAGCTCGCATTAAAACATCGAGCTTTGGAGATAAAAGACGCTGGATCTTTTCTTCATTTGCTAATAAAAGTTGCGCATCAAACTGATCTTCAGGGAGCTTAGCAAACTCGGCAAATAGATCTCTTATTTCTGCTCTTTCTTTTTTGCCTATTTTATTTTTCTTCACTAAATGTAGGCAACGGTTCACTACTGCAGTAATATCTTTAGCTGGAGTATTTTTAAATCCGCCATGAATTCCTTTCACAAAAGAAATATATAAACGACGCTCTTGACGACGCAGCCTTTTTTTCTCAATTAAAGCAGGTAGTTTATTCACTACAGCTTGTTTCACTGAGCTAGAGCTCTTCAGCGCAGATTGGGCACATTCGTTTACTGCCTGACTAATTTTGTAGTTTACCGGCTTTTTCTTGTTTTTATCAGGGAAAAAGCTATTGATGGAGCTACTAGGCTTTGGCTCAAAATAGCTTCCAAAAAGTAATTTTCTTAAACGAGTAAACACTAGTTTTTTTCTCCTATTTTTTCTCTTCAATTTTACAAAGCTGCGAAAGTTGTTGAAAATTTTGCATCATATTTAACGGTTGCTCAATAGCGCTGTTTACTTTTCGGCAATATTCTTCGAGGTTATGCGCTGTGATATCAAGCATCCCTAAATCTTTAGTATACAAGGGATAAACAGAGTCAAAAAGCTCTTCCTGATTTGCATATTCAGTGGCAACATAGTTACTCCATCCAGAAACCCTTGTATTGATATCTCCATGTAAAGGAAAATTCATAGAGTAGAGATTACGCTTTTTGACCTTATCAGCCGCGTCTAAACTTAAATAAGGAGCCGATCCAATGCCGCAAGCTGTAAATTGACTTTCCTTAAATTTTTCTGCTTGTTTACTCGCAAGTAGCTGAGCCACACATCCCGAGAGCCCAAAACCGGCAAATAACATCTCAAAAGACTCTCTATCGTTTATTTCGGAAATATGTTTTTGAAAAAAGGTTTCTGTTCTTTCTTCAATCTCATTAAATCGGCTCATTACAGGCGCATAGCCGAGTCCGTGGCTAAGAGCTGCTTGCTGTCTAATATCGCAGTGATCCCATAAACTTTCTGAACCTGTGTCTAAAATCGCAACATATTGCTCTGCAAACTTAAATAGCGCTATTCCACTAACATCATCTCGTGCTAAAAATTCCAGCTCATCGGTTACTTTAGCTGCAGGGTTTTTAATCACTGTCATTATACTACTGCGGATCTTTGCAAACTGCGCTAGTTGTGGCAAGCTTTTTGAATTAGACCAGGTAGAATTGGTATATAAGTAGTCGCTCATTTGACTCATGACTAATTTAAAAGCCGCGGAAAATCGCGCATCGGCTTGAAAATCTTCATTTTCATTTTTTCTCTTTTCTATTTCCTGTTGCACTAACTGGTTCACAGTATAAATTTTATTGAGGTTGGCTTCCATTAAGCTAATACCATTTTTTTGCTCATTGGTATAGCCTACCATCAAAAAAGAGGAGAGCAATTTGATAGCCAATAGATCATCGTTTTGCAAGCTTTCAATGATTTCGCTTTCTTCTAAAGCACGAATAAGCTTACCCAACTTCGCGTTGATCACTCTTTGCTCATTTTCATTAGATCCACTACCAAAGATAAGAGCTTGTTCCTCTAATCGTAGTACTTTATTTTGCGAGTCTGCTAAATCTCCTTGCTCCGAATCTGACATAGTTTCTAGTAATAATTGCCCAACTATACTAAAATGAGTTGTTAAAGCTAAATGATCTGATAGCTCAGGTATCAAATCTGTCAATTGTGTTTTTACCGATCTGATTTGACCCATTTGGGTGGATGTTAACCTACTAGTCTCTTTCATCTCTTGAAGATTGCCAAGCTTAGAAAAAATTCTAATAAATAGTTGTTTATGTTCTGCAAGTTTTTCAGATGAAATATTTTTAATGTGGTCTGCTAAAAATTTAATACCATCAAACATTTGCTCTACGTTTGTTTGGCAGCTAGTGGCTAATACTAGTGTTGCTAACGCCTCAATATTGTCATCTGTTATCTTTTGTTTACTAACATCTTCTGGCCCCATAATCACAAAATCTTCTTCTATCTCTTCGTCAGATGGTAGGGGATTTACAGGAGATTGAAACCAAGAAATTGGAAATAAATTCATTTTAAAATCCTTTAATAATTGTTTTTATTAATTAAAAAAAATATATACATATATATTATAAGTTTAATAAACAGAAAAAATCAAGTTTTTATAAGAAAACCAACTATTAATTTATTATTAAGAGCATTTTATAAAAAAATTTTATAAATTAAAAATTAAAATAGATTGTTGCAAAAAAATAAAGAAATAAGTGATAGATAAAAGTAATAAAAAGAAGAGATTTTTAGATGCAGACTAAATCTTTTACCGCTGATTTAACGCAGTTACATGCCATGTTACAATTTGTGCAACAATCTTGTTTTTTAACGGCGTTTCCATCTGAAGTAAGTGATAAGATTGTTTTAGCCACCGAAGAGGCGCTGGTAAACATTATTCATTATAGTTATCCCAATTCGCACGGAAAAATTGAGATTAGCTGCCGAGAAGAAAAAAAAAGAGCAGGGCTGACTATTTTCATCAAAGATGATGGAGTAGCCTTTAACCCTATCCATGAAGGACCTTTAAAAGATTGCTCTCTTCCCCCTCTCCCCTCTTTAGAAGAAAAAGGGAAAAAAGGAGGCTATGGCATCTATATTTTTGTTGGAATCATGGACCATGTCGATTATAAAAGGCTGGAAAATGGCAATTTACTTGCAATGACGAAATACCTTTAAAAGAGGTTAAACAAAAAGTAGAGCCGCTTGTTCTTTTTTTTGTTCTTGCAAGCTAAGTGCAATGACTAATAAAAAAGTAAAATAAACCACTAGATAAATAGCAGAAAAAGGCCTGACGCTAAAGTGAGCATCTAAACTCAAAGGCAGTTGATACGTCATTTTTAAAATGACATCGGTATAATAATTACTCCACCACACTAAAAAGTTTCCCGCTAAAGGCAGCGAGCTAAACAAAAACGCCATCATCAAAAAAAAGAGGGCAAACGCTACTAGGCAAGGAAAGAAGAGATTATAAAGCATGCTTAGATAGGGGAATTTTTGAAAGTAATAAAGAGTTAAAGGGATGGCAAAAAGATTTACTGCTATGCCAAGGGCCATACTTTTGCGAAAAAAAGCTAAAAAACAGTAGCCATATTGATTGAATAGATTCGTCTGAACTATTTCTTTTAACTGATAAGTAGTAAAAATTTCCTCTAAAAAACGATCCATAGGCCGGTAAAGAGTGACAATGGCAACAGTGGTTAAAAAGCTAAACTGAAAACCTAGCGTCTGGATAAAAAGCGGGTCGAATAAAAGAAGAATGATTAGCGCTACGCCTAAAAAATTAAGCGAAGAGCCCTCTTTACCTAACAAAGAACCAACTAAAGTGAAGGTGCACATCAGCCAAGCGCGCATGACCGAGGGAACCGGCCCTAATAATAGGGCATAACTACTAATCAAGCTTAAAGTAAAAAAAATGGATAATCGAAAAGGCAGACATACTCTCAAAAAAACTGTTAAAATGAAGACCAAAATAGCAAAATGAAAGCCAGAGATTGCCATCAGGTGCTGCAGACCAAAACGAGAGAACTGTTGCTTTAGCCAACCGTCGTCAAACTCACCAGTAGCCATTCCCGCTAAAAAAGAAGCAGCTACAGGATTAGAAAAATAGCTTTTCATCTTTGCTTGCAGCTGTTTTTTTATTTTAAATCTCTTTTCCACTAAGCCTAAATTCGGGCGCGTTGCTTTCCAAAAGCCTGGTGAAGAGACTTTTAAAAAATAGCTGCCTCTCTCATTTTTATAAAGCCTGCCTTTCACTAAGTAAGCATAGTTTGCCGAGGGCCGCGCAAACTGCTGGCTGCTGGGAATTTGTACAAAGCAGCGCAAACGGCCATTGATGTTATTTTTTCCGTTAGAACAGTTAAATTGGTGCAGAAAGCAAGAGTAGACCCAGCGAG
The DNA here is from genome assembly GCA_950054535.1 of uncultured Chlamydiae bacterium. Lineage (GTDB taxonomy): Bacteria > Chlamydiota > Chlamydiia > Chlamydiales > Parachlamydiaceae > CATLPS01. The sequence continues at coordinate 7,882 of CATLPS010000023.1, forward strand.
AACCAAAAATAGAAGACCGCTTTTCAATAGAAGAAATAGAAAGAAAGGCTTGCCCTTCTAAACCTTTTTCAGGTAGATCTAAACAGGCAAAAGAGCTTCTGGCATGTATATAACAGCTCAAACATAGAAAAATACTTAGATAACAACTAAGGTGTAGCCCTTTTTTTTGGGTAGTAGCTTCATAGAGAAAAGGAAGCCAAAGAGCTAAAAGAGGAATAAAGGAATATGCGGATGAAAAAAAATAACAAAAGTAGCCAAGGAGCATACTAAGGCCATAAAAAAGCGCAGGATACTTAAGCCAGGCCTGAAAAATAAGCGATAAATTCATGCGTTTTTAAAAGGGAGTAAAAGATCAATTATCACAAAACACTCTTTTTTACCTGAAGAAAATTCTTTAATTTGTCATAATTCATTTAAGCGCACGCCAAAAGGAAGGGCAATGAACCACTATATTCTCGAACACTTTCGTTCTTACTCTACTGAATGTCCAGATGCCCATTACCATCAGATCAGAGCATTGCATGAAGATCTGTCCTTTACTTGGCAGGATGCAAAAGCGCTCTGTCCCGATTTATGCCGAGGCTGGTATGAGCTTGCTCACCTTGCCGCTTCAGATCGCGTTGAATTTACCAAAGAGTTTTGGGCTACTAAATTTCATTTAGATCCTGAGTTCATTAAATTTTTAAACTCTTTTTTTGACCGCATTGACGATATCGGCATCTATCTTACACAAACGATTGAAGATCCTTTTTTTAAGCCCCAGCTGGTCTATAGTTTAAAAGAAAATGAGGGATTTTACCGCGGAGCTTCTCCCATCACCGAAGAGCAAACTCTTCAGCTACAGCAGCTATTTTCCGACTCTCTTTTACCTAATGACTATTTGCATTTTTTGCAGATACATAATGGATTTGCTAAACTTTTAGATTCAGGCGTAGAAAGCTCTTTTCAGCTAAAAAAAGTGAATTTGGAGCTACGCTCTTTACTTGCTGAGCGAGAACCATTAAAAACCTTTAAGGGAGCTTTGATCGATCCTAATAGTTTGATTGCTTTCTATCAGTCCTACCACACCCCCTCTTTTCAATGTTTTTATAAAGAGTGGTACCCCAAACAAGAGATGGGAAATCTCTACTATTCTGCAGAGACCCATACCATTTCAGATTATGCTAAAACGGATGCAGAGACCGAAGCAATGGCATTTGAGACCTTTACTAAGTGGTTGAAATTCTACCTTGAAAAACTCGCTTAAACTTTTTTATCTCTATGTACCTTGTTAAAGATCTCTATGAGAAGTATCAAAATCAATTAGGCCTTGAGCTAATTGCCGGAAAAAGTGGAATGCAACGACGTATTAAAGTTCCAGAAGCTCAAAGGCCTGGCTTAAGTCTTTCTGGCTATTTAAAAAATCATGCCACTAACCGCATTGTTATTTTTGGAAAAGTGGAAGTGGAGTACCTTCGCGACCTTGATCATGAAACGTGTGTGGAGCGTTTAGAGGCCATTTTGAGCCCTACTACTCCTGCTGTCATCATTGCTAGGCGTTATCGCCCTCCTAAAGAGCTGCGCGCGATTTGCGAAAAGCGCTCTTTGCCTCTGTTTCGCACGCATCTCTCTACGATGGTTTTTTTCAATAAACTCTCTTATCTTTTAACAGAAGAGTTTGCTCCTAATACAAGCTGTCATGGAACTTTAGTAGAAGTCTTTGGGATTGGAATGATGATTCAAGGCGACTCGTCTGTAGGCAAAAGCGAAGCGGCCCTTGGTTTAATTGAACGCGGTCACCGCCTTATTTCTGACGATATTGTAAAAGTGAAAAAAAAAGAGGGCAGCTATCTCGAGGGTTCAGGAGCTGCTTTAACTCGCCATCATATGGAAATTCGCGGTATTGGCATTATTAATGTCGCCCATCTTTATGGCGTAGTTTGCGTAAGAAATCAAAAAAGTATCGATCTGGTAGTAAAACTCGAGCTTTGGCATGACGATCACTTCTATGATCGCGTAGGGTTAGAGGAAAAATATATCTCTATTTTAGACGTAAAGCTTCCCTGTCTCATTCTTCCGGTTAAGCCTGGCCGAGATGTAGTTCTCTTGCTCGAAACAATTGCCCTGCACCATCGCTTAAAAGAGATGGGCTACCACTCTGCGCAAGAGTTTAGTTACAAATTACTGGAGTTAACTTCTGCGAAAAGCAAGCAAAGACCCCCTTTTCCTCTTTAAAATAATTTAAGTTTAAATGCGAGCTAAGTTGAAACGTGAAACTGTTATCTAAAGTTAAAGTAAAAAATCGCTTAGGAATCCATACTAGGCCAGCTACTGTCATTGTACAGCTACTACAAAATTGCCAAAGCCAGGTCACTTTTACCTATAAGCAAGAGACGATTAATGCAAAAAGTATTTTGAGTATTTTAATGTTAGCAGCGCGAAAAAACTCCGTGATTACCATTGACGTAGAAGGAGAAGATGCAGAGCAGGTCATGCAGAAACTGACCGAGGCGTTTGACAACCAATTTGGAGAAGCGTTTTAATGAGCTCCTGCCCTATAGAATCCTACCTACATGGCCTTTCCATCTGTCGCGGAGTTGCCATCGGCAAACCTTTTTTTTTAGACCGCGAAGAAATCATGATTTGCGATCCTCTATTAGAAACAGATGCACCTACCGAGGTAAAACGTTATCAATATGCAATGGAAAAAAGTATCGGTGCCATTGAGTCGCTACAAAAACAACTGGCAATGGAAGCATCTTTGGATGGAGTAAAAATATTGGAAAGCCAGTTAGAAATCTTAAAAGATCCTTTGTTGAATGAAGAGATCGAAAAGAGAATTTTTGCCGAGAGCAAAAGTGCAGAGTCAATCCTGCAGCAAATGCTAGAGCAGATTAAACTTAAGTTCAAAGCAAGGTCTAATCCTTTTTTTTTAGAGCGCTATCAAGACCTGCATGATCTATCTCAACGAATCCTTAGCCATCTAGTCGAAGAAGAACTCTATCAGCCGTTTGCAGTTCCCCCTCACTCTATTCTTTGTGCCGATGAGCTAAATGCTGTAGATATTGCAAGCGCTAACCCTGCTTTTATTAGCGCATTTATTACTAAAAATGGAGGAGCAACCTCTCATGCTGCCATTATAGCTAAAACGAAAGGAATTCCTTTCATTACAAATATCGATCTAGATCAGCTAAAATCGCATGTCAATAGCAATATCGTTGTAGATAGCCGTTTGGGAAAAGTCATTTTAAATCCTACTCTTCAAACACTTAGTCACTATGAATCGGTACAAAAAGAGATGCTTTTTCAAGTTAGCGACTTTCAACAAAAGGTCAAATGGCCGGCTGAAACTTTTGATGGATTTCCCATACGCCTTTTAGCAAATTTAGAGCTTATCAACGAAGTGGAACTTGTTCATCAATTCGGAGGCAAAGGAGTTGGACTCTTTCGCTCTGAATATCTACTTTTTCCTTCTAATGCTATTCCTAATGAAGAGCAGCAATACCAAGTTTATTGCCATTTAATTAAAAGCATGAAAGGGCTACCGGTGGTCATCCGCACATTTGACTTAGCAGGAGATAAATCTTCTTTTCAAGAGAACAAAGAAGAAACAGAGCTAAAGATACGCACAAATAAACTTTTAATTAGTGAAAAAAAAATTTTCAAAGAGCAGCTAAGAGCAATTTTAAGAGCAAGCTGCTTAGGAGAAGTCTGCATCTTATTTCCCATGATTAGCACGCTTTGTGAATTAAGAGAGGCAAAACGGCTACTTCATGAAGCGCGCACAGAAACTCAAATCGATACAGCTATTAGGATAGGCTGTATGATTGAAGTTCCTTCTGCTGCCTTAAACGTTAACCATTTTGTAAAAGAGTGTGATTTTCTCTCTATTGGCACCAATGATTTAGTGCAGTACTCTTTAGCTGTAGACCGCCAAAAGCATCAACCGGTTGATCTCTATATTCATGCTGATCCTAGCCTAGTAAAGCTGATTAAATTCATTACTGATCAAGCTAATCAAAGTCACATTCCCGTCACTATTTGCGGAGAAATTGCCGCCGATCCTCGTTTTACGCCTTTATTACTTGGTTTGGGGATACAAGAGCTCTCTGTGGCACCACGCTATCTGCCACTCATCAAAAATGCTATTCGCAGTACAAGCATAATAGAAGCGGTAGATTTAGCAGAAAAAGCATTAACAATGAGTAGTGCTAAGGAGATCATGGAACTATTAATAGAAAATTATCAAAAAAACGTTCCCCATGATCTACTTTATAACCGCTTCTAGCCTTTTTTACAGCCATGCTGACAGCCAAGATCTTTTTTAGCTCTTAAAAAAGAGAGGGCATGGCAGGGGTTTGTTCTTTAATTTTTTTTTGGGCATCAGCGTGCGCAGTTTTAATCAATAGCTCTAGTCCTTCTACATCTTCTGGATCGACGCATTCCGGTTTAATCTTTATCTGTTTTAAATCCCCCTCTCCAGAAAGTGTTATCGTCACTAAACCGTTGGCTGCTGAACCAACCACTTCCATTGATTGCATTTGACTTTGCATTTTACCAAACTGTTCTTGCATCATTTTGGCTTCTTTTTTTCTTTTAGCAAATCCAGACCCCATTGCAGTCTCCTTGTTTAAAATGAATTGATATTTTTTAAATAGATAAGCAGTTACTTTACTATTTTAGTAATTAATTAAAATAATTTTTAAAAGCATTTCAACTTTAATGTCTTTGCAGTTTTCCTTCTAATTCGACTGCTGCAAATTGCATTAATGTATCATAAATGTAGGCAGGCTGCAGCGAGCTTTCTTGCGATGAAGCGCTCTTTTCTACTTTTTTTGGCTCTTCTAAAGGCGGTGGATTAGGCTTAAAAGAAGGCACCTCTTTTTTTAAAGGGGGCGGATCGAAATCGGTAGCGACCGGTGTAGGATCTTCGCTGAGCGCCGGATCTAGTAATTTTTCTTGCTTGATCGTTGCTTGCGCTTTTTCTTGAGGTGGCAAGTTTTTATCTTGCAATCGCTCTATTTTTTCTTTCTCTATTTTCTCCTTTTTTTCCTCTATCGCCTCTAAAGGTAGCGGGCCTGCTAAAGTCTCTGGCTGCTTTTCTATTGTCCCTTCTAGCTCCTGCAAACGCATGACGAGCTCTCCAATCGTCAATCGATAGCGGCTTTGCAAAACATAGAGTAAAATTGCTTCTAAAGCAATTTTACTAGAGGTCGCTTGGCGCAGTTTTTGTTGCGCTTCAATTAAGTAATGAATGAGCTCTAGACATTGCTCATTGGAATAGATAGAGGCCGATCTTTGCAAAGACTGCTCCTCTTCTAAGCTAAAAGCAAAGTTGGCCGCTTCTTTGGCGCAGAGTTTAATAAGTAAGAGAGTACGAAAATGATCGAGGAGTCCATCGACAAAGTGAAAAAGATCTTTTCCTTGCGCAAAAAGTTCATGGGAGATGTCAAAGGCGCAGCTTAAATTTCCTTCTTGAACCGCTTGGTCAATTTTAAAGTAGCTTTCTTTAGGCATGAGCCCTAACACCGTATCGACTTGCTCTATAGTTAAATGGCCATCGCTGAAAGCTATCACTTGATCGAGCAGCGCTTCGGCATCGCGCAATCCCCCTTCTGCTCTTTCTGCTATGCGTTTCAAAGCCGCTTCCTGCGCTTCTACCTCTAACTCTTTCACTACCCATTTCAATTTTTCTACCATCTTTTCTAAAGGAATGCGGTTTAAGTTAAAACGCTGGCAACGAGAAAGAATAGTAGGCAAAATTTTATTTGGCTCAGTGGTTGCAAAGAAAAACTTCACTTTTGCGGGAGGCTCTTCCAAAGTCTTTAGAAGAGCGTTAAAAGCTTCTTTCGTCAACATATGGACTTCATCAATGATATAAATCTTATACCCTCCGCCACTACTGGCATACCCAACCGTTTCGTTGATTTGGCGGATATCATCAATTCCCCGGTGAGACGCACCATCGATTTCAATGACATCTAAAGAGGTTCCTTGTCTAATTTCGCGGCAAGAAGTGCACTGTTCACATGGCTCCCCTTCACTGGTCAAATGAAAGCAATTCAAAGCCTTGGCAAAAATTCTAGCTAAAGTTGTTTTGCCAGTTCCTCTAGAGCCGCAAAAAAGGTAGGCCTGCGCTAGACGTTGGCTGTGCATCGCATTTTTTAAAGTGGTAACAATTGCCTCTTGGCCTACCACTCTTTGAAAAGTTTGGGGGCGAAACTTGCGCGCAATAACTTGATATTCTGTCATTTGACTCTCAAAAAAGCAGATTGATTTCTATGATCTTAACAAATAAAAGAGATTTTTACCATGGCCATTTTATCATTAATCGGGCCTTTCTTTTTAGGCTTTTTTTTGCCATTTTTAAAACTGGTTGAAAAAGTTCACGCTCTTGCGTTATAATGAAGCTCAATTCTTAAGAGATCTTCATGTCTACGCCTGCCTTTGCCTCTGCTCTACCTTACCTATTAGCCTGTTTATTTTTGTTATTTCTCTTTTTTCTCCATCAAAGCCGTTTTCACTCTTTAATGAAGCAGCTGTTAGAAGAAAAAGAAAAAAGAGCAATCGCCGAAGAAAAAAATAGCCGTTTGCCCGAGCTGGCGCACGCGCTAGAAACAAAAGAAAAAGCTCTACTGCAACTGCAAGAGCAGCTGAGCGACACTAAAAGCCTGCTGGCTAAAAAAGAGGTGTTGCTTGCAGAACAAATCAGGCACGAGCAAGAAAAACTAGAGCATCAAAAACAGGTACAAAGCCAGCTAACCGACACGTTTAAAGCGCTTTCAGTCGACGCTTTAAAAGAAAATATCGACCACTTTTTAAATTTGGCTACAAGCCGCTTTGAAAAGCTGCAAGAGAGCTCAAAAAGCGAGCTGCAGCTCAAACATCAAGCCATCGACCATTTGATCAAGCCCATTCAAACCAGCCTTACTTGCTTTGATCAAAAAATAGCAGAGTTAGAAAAAAGCCGTCTTACTGCCTATACTGCTCTTACCGAACAAGTGCAAACTCTTTTGCGCGCCCAAAGCCAGCTCCAAGGAGAAACTGCCAACCTTGTCAAAGCACTGCGCGCTCCTCAAGTTAGAGGGCGATGGGGCGAAATTCAGCTAAAAAGAGTGGTGGAAATGGCTGGAATGGTTGAATACTGTGATTTTATTCAACAAGAAAGCGTCACTTGCGACCAAAAGCGCTTTCGGCCGGACCTTGTGGTGAAACTGCCCAATAGCAAACAAATTGTGGTAGACTCCAAAGCTCCTCTCTACGCCTATTTGGACGCTTTAGAAATATCGGATGAAACGCAAAAAACTTTAAAGCTCAAAGAACATGCCAGACAAATTCGCACACATATCAACCAACTTGCCTCTAAAACATATTGGGATCAGTTTTCACACGCCCCTGAGTTTGTAGTGCTTTTTTTGCCAGGAGAAACATTTTTTAGCGCTGCTTTAGAGCAAGATCCGGGGCTGATTGAAAAAGGCGTCGAGCAAAAAATTATTTTAGCTACCCCCACTACTTTAATTGCGCTCCTGCGCTCGGTAGCTTATGGCTGGAGACAAGAGCTCATCGCAGAAAATTCTTTAAAAATTAGCGCACTGGGAAAATCTCTGTATGAGCGCCTGCGCGTCTTAGCCGACCACTTCCACGACATTAAAAAAGGACTTGAAAAATCGGTAGGCGCCTATAATAAAGCCGTAGGCTCTTTTGAGAGCCGCGTACTCATTTCAGCGCGTAAATTCAAAGAGCTTGGCTGTACAGCAGAAGAAGAGATTACTGTTTTAGAGTCAGTAGAGACTGCTATTCGCAAGCAGCAATCAGTAGAGGCGATGGAAAGTTTAAAAGAGAGTTGTCAAACTAGCCGTTTTTAAAGCGAAGAGATTGGGCCTCTAAAATTGATTGCTTCTAAAAGATGTACTTGGTCGATTTGGCTAGCGCCTGCCAGATCGGCAATAGTACGCGCTACACGCAAGATCCGATCCCAGGCCCGCGCGGATAAATCCATTGCTTTAGCCGCCATCTGCATTAGCTCTTGGCTAGCTGCATCCAGTAGACAGTAACGACGAATTTCAGCCGAGGTCAACTGCGAGTTTGCTTTAGCTTTGCCAAAACGATAGTGTTGCAAATGGCGCGCCTCTTTCACTCTTTTACGAATTTGCTCAGAAGACTCTTTGCTAGAGTTTTTTTCCATCTCGCAGTGGTTTAACGCAGAAACTGCAATATGCATATCAATGCGGTCCAGCAAAGGCCCAGAAATTTTCCCTATATATTTCTCAATCTGCCTCTCTGAATCTTTACATGGCTTATAGGGATGGCCGCGAAACCCACAAGGACAGGGGTTCATCGCTGCTACGCATAAAATTGTGGTAGGAAAGGTAAAGCGCCCTTGAGAGCGGCTAATAGAAATTTTTCCATCTTCTAGAGGCTGCCTTAACATCTCTAACACTGGCCTGGAGAACTCAGGCAGCTCATCTAAAAATAAAATCCCTTGATGAGCAAGCGAAATTTCACCAGGCTTTGGCACTGCGCCTCCCCCTACTAACCCAGCGTAGCTTACCGTATGGTGCGGAGAGCGAAAAGGTCTTTTCGTAATCAAATTTTGCCCTTCTTTCAACAGCCCAGAAATAGAATAGATGCGAGTAACCTCTAAGGCCTCTTCTAAAGTGAGCTCCGGCATGATGCCAACTAAAGCTTTGGCCATCATTGTTTTACCACAGCCTGGCGGACCCGATAAGATAATATTATGCGAGCCGGCCGCTGCCACTTCTAACGCCCGTTTGACATGCTCTTGACCTTTAATATCGATAAAATCTATTTCAGGAGGGCCTTGCTGAGAAAAAGAAGAAGAAACTTCTGCTTTTACCGCAGCAAGCGAGGAGGGATCTTTCAAAAAATCGACCGCCTCTTGCAAATGATGGATGGCAAAAACATCAATTCCCGTCACCATCGCTGCCTCTTTGGCATTGACAGCAGGTAAAAGTAGCCCTTTTTTTCCCTTGGCACGTGCCATCATCGCAATGGCAAGCGCGCCCGAAATAGAGCGCAGCTGGCCGCTTAAAGCAAGCTCTCCTACAATTAAATAGTCGCTATGTCTTCCCTCATCTTTGAGCAGCCCTAAAGAGTGTAGCAAGCCAATGGCGATAGGTAAATCGTAGAACACCCCCTCTTTTTTTAAGTTACCTGGCGCTAAGTTGACAGTAGAAAAGATCGAGCCAATCTGAAAGCCGCTATTTTTAATTGCCGCTAATACACGCTCTTTTGATTCTCTGACAGCTGTATCAGCAAGGCCTACAATGATCATTCCTAGTTTTTCAGAGTTACAGACGTCTACTTCTACTTCTACTGGCAGTGCCTCTAAACCAAGTAAAGAAACACAGTGAATACGTGAAAGCGCCATCTTTTTCTCCTTTAAAAAAAAGAGATGATAAACTAACTCTCCCATTTTTCTTTAGAAAAATTTTTATCATCAGCGACTTAATTTTATCAGAGGAAATAGAGTGAAAGCTAAAGTTTTGCTAGATTATCGATCCACTCTTGAGAAAGACCCGCTTCATAGCGCGATTTTTCATTCATGAAAAAACCCTTTGCTCTTCGAGGCGTCACCAAAGTAGGCAAAAGCTGCTGTTGCCAGGTAGTCCACTCTGACTGCTGCTCTTTTTTTAGCCTCTTTAACCAGTTCCAGCCAAACCCTACATGGTGAATTTCATCTTTTAAAATCTTAGCCATCAAAGCCGCTGATGCGTGGTCACCATGTCTGGCAAAGGAGTTTCCATAGATAGGTGCAAAATCTAGATTTGCCATTTCAAAAGTTAAACTCATCATGCAAATATAATCCAGCGGAGTATGAATATAAGGAGTATGCTTCCAAAAATGGCGAAAAAGTGGCTGATCGCCAAAAGAGACATTTAGCTGGGCTAATCGATTGATGTAGAGGCGCACATGCTCTTGTTCTTCTTTTAAGGTATGTACCAGCCCGCGCCTAAAATTCTTAGGCGCTTCGGGAAAAGCCAAAAGCGTATAGGCCATGATCTCTACAGCAAGCAGCTCATGGCCCGCAAACCGGTGAAGACAAGCTGCAACTTTATCGCTCTGCCCATGCTCATGCAAAGGTGGCAGCTTATCTTCTTTGGTATGGCGACTAAATGACATCCCCGGAGGACGAGTAGGTTCTTTCCAACGGATGGCTGGCCCAGGATGTTCATCAATCAAAATAACTGGAGCAAATAATTTAGCTTCCAAACAATCAGCCGCTAAAATGGAAATTGCCCACTCTCTCACTTCCATCATTGGTCAATGGAAAATACATAATAAGCAGGATAGGCAAAATGGTTATTAGGCCTTGCAAAAACAGTTAAATGCACTTCATGCCCGGCAAACTCTTGTAAATTGATCTGCGTACTATAGAGATAAGCTACGGGAAGCTTGCTAGTAGGATTTACCAGAATATAGTCACCTGGCTTATTTTTTACTGGGCGGCTATAGGGCTCGATCACTCCTCTTAGCTGAATTGCCTGCTCTTTTTGCTCATTATAAAAATCGCTCATCTCCGTTCTTCCCGTTTGCTCTGACCAGGCATAAAAAAGAGCCTCTTCTTGCGGTATCCAGTAAGAGAGATGAACAGGAAGGGTTGCCGGCTTAGCGGTAAAAGCATTTGCGGGATATTCTGGCGGAACTGGACGGTTTTGTAGCTGCTTTTCTAATTTGGCAACTTTGGTTTTATAGACTTGCAACTCTTGATTTAGTTGATTTGCGTCACTAGCTTTCGCGCTAGCTGTACGCGTTTGAGACTCTAGATAAGTAATTTTTCTTTGCATGTACTCTTCTTGCAGCTTAGCTAACTGTTGTTTCGCTGCAAAAACGATCTCTGGAAAGTCTACCGCTTCTGTAATGAGAGTTTCATAGCTTTTTACAATGGGATCGATAGTCATTTGAGGAAATGGTTTTTCCATCTCTTTTGTAACCAGCGCCTCATTTTTGCTAAGAAGCAGCTTCGCTTCATGCTCTCTTTTTTCTTGCGCTGCTAAATAATTGGGTCCGCCAATTTTATCTATATATTCTTTGGCTACATAAAAACGCGTCTCTTCTGGCATCTCTATCTCGAGCCATTTGGGGTTTTGCTGGTCTACCACCCCTTCGGCAGAATCACCTGAGTTAAATTGCGCAATGACAGGAGCATCTAAATCTGGTTTGAGACGAATATTGACGCGGTTTCCTTCAATTACATCATCTAAAACAAACGTGCGAAAAACGTAGGCCTTAAACTCTTTAGGCGGTTTAACGGCGTAAAAATCTTCCTCTTCGCCTAGGACAACAAAGAGCTCGCCCGGCTCAATCTCTTTAACTAC
>CATLPS010000024.1 GCA_950054535.1 uncultured Chlamydiae bacterium
TCAAGTTTATTAAGAAGTAATGCAACTAACTTGGAGCTCAATATTTCGGTCAGATTAAGAACTTTGTCTGAACAGCCAGTTTCTTTTAAAATCTCGTGCTCGCTCTCTAAATCTATTAAAAATAGAAGAGGAAAAACTTGTTCAAAAAATTCAGCTAATTTTTCTTCACCTACGCTCTCTCTTATTGTTTGCAAAAGTTGACTAGCAGAGCTATCAGCTTTTTGCTCTCCCGCTAGCTTTTTTCCAAAAAGAATATCAAAGAAATCAGGTGCAATTTTTTCTTTAATGAAATCAGACCTTTGTTTTGTTAGCTTAGCCAAATCCTCCAAGCTTTTCTCATTTTTTATTTTAGCGCAAAGCTGCTCATATTCTTCTTGATAAGGAGTAAAGATTGTCTTTAAAGCACCATGCCACTGCTCAGAAAGGGTAGCTGCCTCTTTAGGAGCTTTTTGTAAAAGATTGGATAAACAGAACACAATAAGAAAACGCGTCGTATTTTCCACACAACCGGGAAAAAAATAGGATAAACCGCTTCCAACTATTTTACCTGCATACTTATTAATTAAAAGCATTATCAAAGGATTTTTTGCAACATCGGAAAGTTTTTCGATAAACTCATAACTTGTGGGGTTTTTGTTTTTGATTTGCTTAAGCAAATTTAAAGTAGAATTTTGAGCGTTCCAGACAGTCTTAGCACCTGTAGAAAAGAAGGCTCCCACTTTTTGCAAGGCATTTAAGGCAGGGTTATTAATAGGAGGGGGATTTTCTGGTTTGCCCATAGAGATGGGTGAGATGGGTCGCCCTTGCAGCTGTGCGTTTTGCGCTTCTAGGCTGTTTGGATTATAAAAATTTTCTTCATCTCGTGAACTTGGAATATACATTGGATCTGGATTTTGAATTGGTGGACTTACAATTTTAGTCATCTCATTCCTATTAAATTTAATTTTTATTATAGAAATAGAATAACATTTATTGGTTTTTAAAAAAAGTGATTCTAGATTATTTACAAAAAATTAACATAAATCAAATATATAATAGTTAATTTACAATCTCTATTATTTTTTTAATAACATATTTAACTTCTTGTTCTGTCGTCATTTTTCCCAAAGAAAAACGAATTGCCGAACGTACGCGGTTTAACGAAAGTCCCATGGAAACCAACGTTTGAGATGGCTCTAACGCTCCTGAAGAACAAGCCGAGCCATGGCTTGCGCAAATTCCTGCCAAGTCTAATTGAATCAATAAGTTTTCTCCATCTATTGTTGTAAAAGAGAGGTTAGTGGTATTTACCACCCTTGGCTCCTCTCCATTTACCACTACCCCTTTAACGTAACAAAGCAGCTCTTTTTCTAATAGATCACGCATTTTTTTCATATGAGCAGTAATTACTTCTTGTTCTTGCTCTACTATTTTTATTGCAGCAGCAAGAGCAACTACTCCCATTAGATTAGGAGTGCCCGCCCGCTTGCCAAATTCTTGATGGCCACCTAAAAAAGTGGGGGTGATTTTTGTTTTTGAGCGGCAAATGCAAAAACCAATTCCTTTAGGGGCATAAATTTTATGGCCACTAAAAAACGCAGCAGTAACGCCATTGGACAGAGCAAAACGCTCTTTCCCCAGTAGCCCTACCCCATCTAACACAAAAGAGATTTGATGATACTCAGCGAGTTGCGCGACTTTTTCCCACTCATTTTTAACGCCTGTTTCGTTGTTGGCTGCCATTAAAACAATGAGTTTTGTGTTTGCGCAAATCGCTTTTTCTACTGCTTTTGCCTCTATTCTACCGCCTGAGTTAGGCATCAGATAAGTGACTGGATGGCCTTGCTTTTCTAGCTGTTTGACTGTTTGAAACACGCAAGGGTGCTCTGTCATAGAGGTAATGATATGAGCCTTATTTTTTAAGGCTAATGATCCATGAATAAGTAAGTGAGCCCCTTCTGTGCCGCCTGAAGTAAAAATAATCTCTTTGGGCTGCACTTGAAAATAGTTTGCGATTATTTTGCGACTCTCTTCGAGTTTGGCCTTAGCCTGCTGCCCTTCAAAATGGCTACTAGCTGGGTTGGCCCAGCTGGAGTGAAGCATGGGGATCATTGCTTGAGCAACCCTAGGATCTAATGGCGTAGTCGCATTATAGTCAAAATAGATCGTCTGTGGCATCATTTGCAAGAATGGAGATTAAGACTAAAGTAATATTATCACGGCCGCCGCGGCTTAAGGCTTTTGCCATTAATGAATTAGCGCTATCTAATTGATCTAAAAGAATCGTTTCAATTTCGCTATCCAACAGCATATCGGTAAGCCCATCGCTGCATAAAAGAATCTGATCACCTATGGCCAAATTATCGGTTTTGATACAAGGCACAATCGAAGGCTCTGTACCAATCGCTTTGGTAAGCACATGTTTATAGGCAAAACTCTCTTCTTGCTGCTCACTTAGTTGGCCCAGCTCAATAAGCTCTCTTAGCAAAGAGTGATCTTGAGTAAGGCGCTCTAATTTTGCATCTCTTAAACGATAAATACGACTATCACCGACATGACCATAAACAATTCCATCTCTATGAATATGAAGGGTACAAAGAGTTGTTCCCATTCCATGCAAGTCGCTAAACTGACGGCTCATACGGTAAATAATACGATTCATTTCGCAAATACTTTCCTGTAAAGCTTTGGCTATGCCAGTTAAACTTTTATCGCTTTTTTCGTAAAACTGTTTAAAAAACACCTCTAAGTAATCGATCGCTTCATGCGAGGCAACTTCCCCCCCGCGGTGCCCTCCCATCCCATCTGCTAGAACAAAAAGGCGCGCAGAGTTAATGTAGGCCCAATGGTCTTCGTTATTTTTTCTTACTAAACCAGTATTTGACAAACCTATAAAAGAGATCTGATATTGCATAAGCTGAACGACCATAGTAATTCATTCGCCTGATTTTGAAAGATAGAAAAAAAGAGCGCTACTTTGATGATTTTTTCAAATCAATTTGTAGGATCTTTATAAAAATAAACTTTTTGTTCTTCTGGAGAAACTAAACCTAAAACTCTTTTTAAAACTAGCTCTTTCCACTCATCATCTGTTTGGCTGGCAATTTGCATTTTTAGACGTTTTTGACGTTGAATGCCCACCTCTTTTTCTAATTGAAGCTCAGTTAGTTGTTGTTTTAACTGTCGATAATCGTACTCTCTTGCCTTCAATCCTTTTTCATAGAGGATAGCGCAGAGCAAGCCAAACCCAATTACCCACCAAGAACGATAAAATAGAGTTATTATTAGTTTTTTAATCACGATCGCTTTTTATCTCATTTACAAAACCGATTTATTTCATTCTAAATGGTTTGCATCATCTCAATCAGAATACGAGTTCTATTGGTTAGATGTCAATTTTTTTAGAAGAGAGAAAAGAAAATATTTACCATTTAGTGCCAAACTTGAGCTTTGTTAAGTGATGAAAAAAGTGCTTTTTTACTCTTTTTTAAAAAAACGTCCAAAAAGATGACAAAGCACATGATGAGGACGAAATAAAAAGTAGCGCATCAATCGTAAATAGTTGACCTGTTTTAAAGGTTTTTTTAAAAGAGTAGGAGAAGAAAGAGCGTCTTTAATCCAGTCTAGATGCACAAAAAAGAGCTCTTTTGGTAGGCCATGAAGAGGAAAAAACTCAATGGCAGCCGTTTCGGCAGAAAGAGAGGGCGTTCCACTATGCCATTGACAAACATACACAGCAGTAGTAGTCGCTAACCTATTGATAGGATAGTACCAACCACTTTGTCTTTTAATGATAATATGGCATCCCGTTTCCTCATAAGCTTCTCGGATAGCTGCTTCAAAAAAACTTTCGCCCGCGTCTACTCCGCCGCCTGGCAGGACCCAGACAGGCACATCTTTTCTCTTCACAAGAAGGATTTTCGTTGCACTACGATCAAAAATAATGCAGACAGCAGCAGGTTTTAATGACATACAAAAATAAAAAGAGAAGTGATTGATTTAATAGGGCTGCTCCAATTTGCCTATGCCAAGAATTAAACGCGTAGTTCTTTCTTGCAAAATAAAAATAAAAGGTTTGTTAAAGATAAATGAGGCTGCCTCTTCTTGTTGGCTAAAAATTTTGGATAGAGGTAAACGACTGCCTTCTCCTTCATTGACATGAAAAATTGCTCTTTGGATTACTTTAGAAAGAGCAAGCGGTTTTTTGCTAGCAATAGAAAAATTTGCCGTAGGCAAAAAAGGGTTGCTCATTCCCATTTCTTTAAGTCCATTAGATAAGTCGAAGCGATCTTCTACGCGAAATTTAGGCAGAAAAAGATCGATCAGTTGCGGCTTTAATGTATTCATCCAAAAATACCAGTTGTCAATTGTAAGCTCCTTTTTCACTTGCTCCAAACTTACTCCCTCTGCGGGTAGTAGTAGAGTTAAGCTCATCTGCGCCTTGCCCTCTTCTAAGGAACGATACGGAAGTTCGATTAAAGTAAATTTAGGTTGTTGACTTAGAAGATAGTAATCTTTTCTTCTCATCATTTCGACATTAAACAGGCTATTTTTAGTTTTAAAAGCCATTTTTTTGGTCTCTACTGGATCAAATGGTTTTACCCAAGTCCCGTGAAAATAAAAACCACTCGTCAAAAGAATTTGCAAAGAAGAAGTGACATCTTGGGGAAGAAGCATGGAGGGAATTTTACCTTGAGTTTGCTGAAAAACAGCTTGATTAATCATGGTAAACGCCTCCGATGGCCTGCTAAAGTCTATTGGCTGTAAGACGTAATCAAACACTCTTTTTAAAGAAAAGAGATAAGCGGGAATGACTTCCCTATTTTGGTCTATCCACACATTATTATTGATAATAAAATGAAAGTAGCGAGATTTTTTATTATTCTCTAAATAAGCATTAATAGAAGAAAACAGAGGAGCTAAAGAAATGGGAAACTGCAACGTTTTTTCTATTTCTACACGCGTGCTATCGTTTGCTGCCTGACCTACCATGCTCAAACCTATAGCCAAAGAATAAGCAGAAAAATAGCTGTTTTGGGCGCGCTCCTCTAAAGAACGGTAAAGAGTTAAAGCTAAATTAGACGCCCCTTTAAGGACTTTTTTAAGGTAAATGTCTTCTGCTTGATTCACCTCTTGAACAATAGACTTTGGCGGAGAGCTTTGGGCCAAAAGAAAAGAGGAGGGAAAAAACAGGCAAAATATGAGTAAAAAAAAGCCAATTTTCATAGTTGATTGATTCCAATTAATAGAGCGCTAATGGAGTTAAAAGTACTATGAAGGCCGATTGATGCCCACAAGGTATTATATTTTTCATATAGATACCCTAAAAAACTTCCTAGTAAAAAAAGCGTAGTTAAAAGTTGAAAGTTAGTGACTCCTTGTTCACTGGAATAGTGAAAAAGCGCAAAAACTAAAGCAGAAATTGCAATAGCAATCATCCTATTTTCAAAGCGCTGCTTTAACCAGGATTGTAATAGCCCTCTAAATAAAAACTCTTCGGCCACTGGTACAATGCAAGCGATAATAAAGGTCATCCAAATAGTTAAAGGAGCAGAAGAGAGAGCTAGCTTAAACTGCTCTACTACATTTTGATTAGATGGCGCTACATCGAAAATAATAAAAATAAGCGCATCTAGCAAAGCGCTGACAAAAAGCACAAAAGGATAGATAAATACCCAGCTAACGGCTCCTTTTAAAAAGTTTTGGTACCACACTTTGTCAAAGCGAAAAAGGCTCTGTTTTTGTTGTAAACTAAAGTCAAAATAGTAGAAAAGAGCAAGAAAAAAGTAGGTAAGGCTTAAAACGAGCAGATTAAATTTTAAGAAAAAAAGAGTTTCTGAGCTAGAGTTTAAAAATGGCCATTGCTTTTGATGGATAAGAAAAAGAAGAGGCGCAATGATTACTTGAGTGGAGAGAAAAAGGGCGAAAGAAAAAAATAGTTGACTTCCCTCAATCACGACATGGATATGAAAGGGAGGCAGCCTAAACCTATGCTGCTTTTTGTAGCTCCAAAAAGCGGCAAGCAAAGCCCAAATAAAAGCAATGGCAAGCGTCCGTGCAGACTCTGCTAGTTTTACTGTCGCTGTGATATTTTCTTTCACGTTCTCTTTTCACCTTAGGAAAACTTTTTATAGCGCTTAAAAAGTAAAATGTAGTGGCTACCACGTGATTCTATCGCCAACTTTTAAAAATTTTCTATAGAAATGAGCGGTTGAGGATCGTTTTAAGTTCTTGAATAAAAAAGTAAAAAAAAGAGTAATTTTTAAAAAGCTATCTAGAAAAATAAAAAAAATGGCAAAAATCCAAAAAAAAAACCGGAGATTGTCTCAAGGCATAAACAACATCCTGAAGGCTGCTGCATTCCTGCCCTGACCTGGTTCAGACTGTTTGATTCCATGAGGTCCCCGGTTACTTCTAACCTTTTTCCGCTAAAACAAATAAGAAATAAAAGCCCCGTTTTGTTGAAGTGGATTAAAGGACTATGCTAAAGTGATTTTTATTTTAAATCAACAAAAAAGCTCTTAAAGGATTTAAAAAACTAACATGAAAAAAGCAATTTTTGTAGCCGCTACGGGTCAAAATGTAGGCAAAACCACTCTTTGTTTAGGTATCATGGCAGCGCTGCGCGAGCGTTTTTCTAAGGTGGGATTCATAAAACCAGTGGGTCAACAGCATATAGCTATTAATGACCGCATTGTAGTGGATAAAGATGTAGCTCTTTTTAAAAATTATTTTCATTTGGATTTTGCTTACGAACAGATGAGTCCGGTAATCTTACCAGCTGGATTTACCCGTAGCTTTTTAGACGGAAAAATTGATTCATTAAAATTAAAACGCTCCATTGAAATAGCTTTTGAAAAAATTAGCAAACACTCCTCTTTTACTTTGGTAGAAGGAACTGGCCATGTAGGAGTAGGCTCTTTGGTCCATCTGAGCAACGCAGCAGTAGCTGCCTCTTTAAAATTAGAAGTAATTATCATCGCTTCTGGAGGTCTTGGCTCTGCTTATGATGAGCTTGCTTTAAATATTGAGCTTTGCCGCGCTCATCATGTTAACGTAAAAGGTGTGATCTTAAATCGCGTTTTGCAAAATAAAAGAGAGATGATTGAGCACTATTTTCCCAAAGCGCTGAAACAGTGGAATATTCCCCTCATTGGCTGCGTACCTTTTCATGAGTTTTTGAGCCTCCCCACTCTACTAGATTTTGCTGCTCTTTTTAAAACAACCTTGATTGCCGGCCACAACCAACAAAGTTGCCACTTTCCTCACCATCGTTTAGTAGCAGGTTCTGTAGAAGCTTTTGAGCAAGAATTACTAAAAGATAATGAACTTATCATTACTCCTGCCACACGCGAAGAGATCATTTTATCTGTCATTACCCACTATCTGCGCCATAAAAAAACTTCTGTACAAGCCTTAATTTTAACGGGTAGACATGCGCCTAGCTCTTATATTATCGACCAAATCAAGCAAGCTGACCTACCGGCGCTTTATGCTCCCCTATGCAGCTATGAGGCAATGGAGTCCATTACCTCTTTTGTAGCTAAAATTAGATCAGAAGATAGTCTAAAAATTGCCCAAGCAATTGAACTTACCGAAAAAAATCTAGATATCGACCAAATTCTAGCTTAAAAATCTCATCAGCTATTTAGTTTTTTTGACGGTAAAACTCTTTTTCTATTTGCATAAGCTGTTTTAAAAGAGCTTGCTCACTATTTAAACCTTGCATATTTGCTTGTTTCACCACTTCATATAAAAATGCTCCTAGTTCTTCTTCATTATTAAAAAAAGGAACAGAGAATGGATGCTGGCAAGAAAACGAAAGTTTTTGAGAAATTTTTTGCGCTTTGGCAAGGGAGGGCAAGCCCTTTGGAATGGCGTCTAAAAAGCTTTTACGCTGCTCTTTTCCTTTTTCTAGTTTTTTAATGGCCTCCCACTGCTCTTCTACTTCGCTAATAGAGCACTCTTTTTTATCGGTAAATACATGAGGGTGGCGCCGCTTTAATTTTTCGTTTAGTAGCGCCACCACCTCTTCTAAATGAAAAAGCTTTTCTTTTTCTGCTATTTTAGCCAGAAAAACTAAATGAAATAACAGGTCGCCTATCTCTTCGGCAATGTGAGAAGCGTCTTTTAAATGAATCGCTTCAATTAACTCATAGACCTCTTCGATTAAATAGGGTCTGAGCGACAAAAAAGTTTGCTCGCGGTCCCAGGGGCATCCAGTAGGCGATAAAAGAGTTTCTACTATATCAATCAGTTGGTCAAATTTTTCCATAATAATAAAGCCTTAAAAAAAAATTAACAATAATCTTAAAAGTAGCTATCTTAGTTAACTTCTTAGATTAAAAGCACGATTTGGTTATAACAAAAAAGTAAAGATCTTCAATGAAAAGAGAGTACACCGCAACCACCTATATTCTGCAACAACAGCAAACCTTACTACTTTTTCACAAAAAATTTAATAAATGGCTGCCTCCGGGAGGTCATGTGGAGCAGGATGAAACTCCCCCGCAAGCCGCTAAAAGAGAGGTCAAAGAAGAGACAGGCCTAGAAATTGAATTTATTTTACAAGAAAATGTTTGGATAGATTATCCTCACGCCACAAGTATTGAGCGTCCCTATTTTTGTTTGTTAGAAAATATTGCTGCTCACCAAGAAAAAGCTGCTCATCAGCATATTGATTTCATCTTTTTAGCCAAACCTCTTTCTTCTCCTCTTTCCCTTCCAGCCAACTGCGAGTGGTTTGATCTAAAAAAAGCGTTAAAACTTCCCCCACAAGAAATTTTTCAAGATACGCTAGATGTTTTAAAAAAAATCCTTGGTGATTAAAAGAGGTTTTTAAGTAGTTTTTTCCGGAAAAAGATAGTGAGCAACAACCCATTGATGGCAAAGCTCTTCAGGATTTTCTATCAATTGATCAATTTCTAAAATTCCTACTTTCACTAAATCATCTACAGAGCGCTTCATTTCCCCATAATAGGTATTTATCCACAGAGCTGTTTGCGCAGTTGCCATCGCTTGCGCCTGTAAAAGATCTTTTTTGCGGCTTTCGTAAGAGTGATCTCCATTAAAATAGATTAAGTCAAAAGGCTGTCCCAAATTCAATAGTTGGTTTTTCTTTGCCATTTCTTCTGCGTCTCCTTCGACAAAGGTAAACCTTTTTGGATACTTTCTTTGCATAAAATCTACTCCAATTGCAGTAAATGAGTTAAGATTCAAATCACATGCCGTCAGCTCTACCTCTTTTAAGAAGTGATAAAAAAGTTCGGCGCTATGGCCCGCACTAAAACCAATTACAGCAATTCTTTTCATCGAAAAAGGCATCTGTTGTAGCTGATGATGAATTTGGCTTTTTTGCACAGCCGTCAAAACTCCTTCGTTGACGGAAAGATTTTCATTTGCGCTAAGAGTAAGCCCATGAATGTCAAGATACGCCTCTAAATCAAGCCAACTGGCATCATAGGTTGTTTTTGCCGTGTAATCACCTAAAAGTTCTTTAAGCTTTTGCCCGCCAATAGTAGCAAAATGGAGAAGAAAGTCCCCTTTTTGATAAACTTCGGCCGCTCCATGAAGAGGAAAAGGGTAGGCGTTAAGAAGGCGCGGCGCTAATACTTTTGTCATTTGCTGAACTCTTCTGTTCGTTTTTAGCTCTTTCATGATCGCGGCCTGCTCCCAATAGCGGTGATGGATAAACTCTTGGTGTGCATACACAGTTTGCAAAAACTGATCACTCCAATCACAACTTTTTAAAAAAAAGTTTCCCGTATTGCAACCCACCAGGTCGCTGCCTACTATCAAAGCATAGCGTTCATCGATTAACTCTTCTAATTTAGTGGCAAAGTTCATAAAAATTGCGTCTGCATCCATCCAAAAAAGCCAGCGATATTTTTGATTCTTTAAAGCCTTTTGTAGAATTAAAATTTTGTTCCAAGCAACTGGGCGACTCTCATCTAAGTTTGTAGTAAGATTAATAAAGTCATAACCATGTAAAGTGCAATAAGCTTGCTTATTTTTAGTACCTGCAGCTACAAGCTCTTGATAATTCTCTCCAATTGCCATAGAGACAACGGCTATGTCACTAGCTCCGCAAAAATGGATCATGAATAAGAAAAAAAAAGAAAATAGAGGATAGGCCATACAAAATGTCCTTTGCAGAGTAGACTTTTAAAGAGCTTAAATTTTTCTTTGTCAAAGCTAAATTTTCAAATAATACTTTTCAAGAGAAAAACTATTTGAGATTTAAATTATTTTTTTTTAATATGTTTTACCTAAAATTTGATTTTTTAAATAAATCCCTATTTTACAATTTAAAATTAAAATAATAGTTTTAAAAAAACAGAGAATCAATACGAGCGTACTGATTAAAGCGTAAAAGGATCATCAATGACACGTGCATGGGAAGCAGAAAAAGTGGTAGATTCCTCTTTGGCTTTAACGCTGATCAATCAACAGTTTCCCTCGTTAGAAGCGCATACCATTCGTTTTTTAGGTTTAGGCTGGGACAATACAGCTTTTTTGATCAATGAAAAGATTATCTTTAGATTTCCCCGCCGCCAAGTTGCGGTAGCTCTTTTACAAGACGAAGCCCATTTCTTACCTAAACTCGCTCCTCATCTTCCCTTGTCTCTACCTTTTATTCAATGGAAAGGCAAGCCTTCTAAAGAGTTTCCCTGGCCATTTAATGGTTATTATTTACTTCCAGGCAAAACTGCCTGTCACGCCGAGTTAACAAAGAAACAAAAAAGCTGCCTCACTGCGCCTATTGCTTTTTTTTTAAAAAAACTTCACTCCCTTTGTCCTAAACAATTTATCTCTTCCTCTACTACTTGCAAAGCAGGGCGCATTGATGGAAACATCATCAATCAAAAGTTAAAAAAAAATTTAAATGAGCTGGCAGAAATAGGTCTTTTACATAACCGCCCACAACTCGAAGCTGCCATTCAACGCTCGCAAAACTTTCCAGCTCCTGTGGCCACCTCTGTAGTTCATGGCGACTTTTATTTAAGACATCTACTCCTTAACTCCTCTTGCGAGTTAACGGGCGTAATTGATTGGGGAAATGCACATATTGGCGACCCAGCCAATGACCTTGCAATTGCGCATAGCTTTTTATCTAGCCACGACCACCAGTTATTTAGAGATCTTTATGGAGAGATCAAGGAGCCTACCTGGCAACTGGCCAGGCTCAAAGCGATTTTAAGTAGTACTTTTTTAATTCTTTTTGGTCATCACTCTAAAGATCATCACCTCAAAAGAGAAGGTCTTCAAGCCCTTGAAATGATCAGCTGTGGTGGTTAGTGAGCTCTTTTAACGCTCTAAATCTTAATAATTGCTCGCATTGGTCTTGGTGGTAATCATCTGCTAGCCAGTAGAAAAATTGCTTACAAGCTTGCCGCACAAACATTTCATAGCCTAATACAAAATGGCACTTTTTTTGTTTAGCGGCCGTTAGAAAACTTGTGTGAAAAAAATGAGTATTTACCTCCATTACTACGCAACCAGGTATCAAATAACTAGGGTCAATCGGGCAGTCGCTGGAAGTAGCGTTAATTAAAACATCATAGCCAGCGTGAAAGTAATTCTTTATTTTATCTAAAGAATCTGCGCAGCAGTTCCATGCATTTGCGATCTGCTTTGCTTTAGACTCTGTACGACTTAAAATTGTTACCTTTGCTTGTCTTACAGTCGCTTCATAAGCAATCGCTTTGGCAGCGCCGCCTGCTCCTAAAATAAGAAGGCGGCTATTTTTAACGACAAAAATTTCTTCTAATGCATCTAGAGCTGCTTTTGCGTCGGTATTGTAGCCAAAAGATTTACCTTGCTTAAAAGCTATCGTATTGCATGCGCCAATAAGCGCAGCTTGCTCTTCTACCACATCTAGTTGATCCACGATCGCCTCTTTTAAAGGCATGGTAACGCTTATCCCTGCAAAGTGAAGCGCCTTAGCCAGAAAAACTAGCTGCTTTAAATCAGCCGGTTTTACCTCTAACTTAATATAAATGGCGTCAATGGTTGCTTGCGCCAGATAGTAGTTATGCGTGATATCGCTTAGACTTTGCGTGACAGGATCGCCTATTAAAGCAAAAATTTTTGTCTGCTGATTAAGCCGAGTATAGTTGTAGCGCTCTTTTAAGCAGCTAGCTGTCAACTGACCCTTTGCTGTTTGCAACTCTTCTTTTAAACAAGCGTAGGTAAAAGGCTGCCCCATGACTGGAGCAAGCAGCCTCGTTACCTCGCCTAGCTTTCCCATACCCATGGTCAAACAATTTTTCTTTCCTTTAGACCACTTTAGTAGCTGCAGCGCTGCGACAGAGGAGTTTACCTGCAAGGCAAACTTATAGAATTTGGCTGGATGTAGCCGCATTTTAGCGTAAAGGCTATCTAAATTTTTTGGAATCTCCACATAGTTATGATAGGAAAGAATAAGGGCAATGGAAGGAAAATTCTTTTTTAACCACTTCATTAAAAGAGCAGAAACTGGATAATCTAAATCTAAAAAATTAGGCTGCAGCCCTGCAACTTGCTTAATAATAGCAATCCACTCCTTTTCGTTTCCTAAAAACCTACCACCGCTTTGCAAGCGCCGGACTGTCACGATAGAGGGTATCTTGAAAAACTTTAAAAGCTGCTGTAAAGAAAAAATGTCTATTGTATCAAAAAGGTCAAGGCGAATTTCTAGGAAATTTGCCCATTTCACCGCTTCTTGGATTTGCTCAAAAGCTTTTTCATAAGTCGGCCCTGGGATAACTACACAGATCATTTTTCATCCATTTTACTGCTTGTTCTATATTTTTTACAGAAGCTGTAGCGCAATAACTGCCAGCAAAAGAGACAGCGGCGCCAATTTCTTTCATCATCACAAATCGCGGCTGCCTTTTTAACGCTTTTTTATCTGCATTCATTGTGTGAATAAGTGCTTGATCCTCAATAGAAGCGGCTAATTTTAAAGAAAAGCCAAATAACTGCAGTAGCTGAATCAACGCTAGTAAATCGCTCTTTTTTAAATAACCCTCTAAAAAAGCAAGATAGGCTTCTAGCGCCATTCCCAAGGCTACGGCCTGGCCATGAGCTATTTCAAAATTAGTAACCTTTTCTAAGGCGTGAGCAGCTGTATGGCCAAAGTTCAGAAGATGGCGCAGTCCACTTTCATTAGGGTCGGCTGTCACTACTTGCAGCTTGAGCTGACAACTTTTAAAAATCATTTTCTCTATCTCTTTCAAATCTAACGCCAAGAGAAGATGCACTTGTTCTTTTAGATAGTCAAAAAAAGAGCTATCGAGGATAGCGCCATATTTAATCGCTTCTGCAAACCCATTTTTTAGCTCGTTTGCTATTAACGTTTTTAAAAAGTAGGGATCGATAGCAATTTTTTTAGGATGATAAAAAGTGCCAATCAAATTTTTTCCCTCTATAGCATTTACTGCTGTTTTTCCGCCAATTGCTGCATCGACCATGCCTAACAAAGAGGTGGGAACCATTACTAAAGAGATACCACGACAAAAAGTTGCCGCTATAAATCCTGCCAGATCCATTACCACCCCGCCCCCCAGAGCAATTAAGCAGCAATCGCGCCCATAGCTTTTCTTTAAAAGCTCATTTTCTAGCGTCTCTTTGGTGGTACGTGTTTTATATTTTTCCCCATCTTTAATCATCAATAGATCGCTCTTGAGCCCTAGTTGCTGCAGAGCCTGGCAAAGCTTATTTCCATAAAGAGGCGCGATAGTTTCATTACAGACAATTGCAAATTTAGCGCCTAAGTGGGCAATCGAGGCTGCAAATAAAGAGCTGCTGTTTAAAAGATCGTGGTAAAAATCAATGCGGTAGTGCAGCGGGGAAAAAGAGATGGAGCAGTCAAGATAAAGGGTCATAATTTTGCGCAGCGGTTCATTAAAAGCGCGTCCACGATTACTAAGGCAACCATTGCTTCTACTACCGCAACTGCGCGAATGGCTACGCAAGGATCATGTCTAGACCCCGCAGGAAGAGTCAATTGCTCTTTTTCGTGATGAAGGCTCAGGGTTGGCTGCATTTTTTCAATAGTAGAAGTGGGCTTAAAGGCGGTTCGTCCTATCAGCGGCATCCCATTAGAAATTCCGCCCAGCGTCCCTCCGGCAAAATTGGTCTTTGTTTTCACTTTTTGTTTCTCTAAAATAAATAGGTCATTATTAGTAGAGCCATATTGCTGAGCGGCGGCAAAACCATTTCCCATTTCAAAACCTTTGGTTGCCGGCAGGCTCATTAGCGCATAAGCAAGCCTCGCTTCTAGCTTTTCATAAACAGGGTCTCCTAATCCTACAGGCAAATTAGAAGCTAAAAACTCTACTACTCCTCCAACAGAGTCCCCTTCTGCTTTGACTTGATTAAGCAGCTGCTCTATTTTTTGAGCAGCTGCCCGGTCGGGGCAGCGCACTGGACTGGCGCAAGTAGCTTGTTTTAGCTCCTTCATTTCTTTTAATAAAGGGTCTGCGACAATCTTGCCAATTTGTTTGATATAAGCCACTACCTCAATCCCATAGCTAGCTAAAATTTTTTTAGCAATTGCGCCGGCCGCTACTCGTGCCGCTGTTTCGCGCGCCGAAGCTCTTGCTCCTCCGCGATAA
Source organism: uncultured Chlamydiae bacterium (assembly GCA_950054535.1). GTDB lineage: Bacteria > Chlamydiota > Chlamydiia > Chlamydiales > Parachlamydiaceae > CATLPS01. The sequence continues at coordinate 14,580 of CATLPS010000024.1, forward strand.
TCGTAATGTGCATACTTTTCTATATAAGTGTAATTGGCATGCCCGGGCCTTAAAAGATGTTTTGTCTCTTCATAGGGTTTTGAGTTGATGTCATGATTTGCAATCAATAGACAAATTGGCGCTCCGGTCGTTTTTCCCTCAAATAAACCAGACAAAATTTCTACTTGATCGCTCTCTTTACGAGGCGAGGTAAATGGACTATTTCCAGGAGAGCGCAAAGCTAGCTCTTGATGAATTTCTGCTAAACTAATCTCTACTCCTGCAGGGCACCCATCAATGACTGCGCCAATCGCCTTTCCATGGGACTCTCCCCAAGTAGTAACGCAAAATAGACAACCAAAACGATTACTTGCCATCTCAGCTCCCCTCTCATTTTGCACGCATCTTAATTAACAGAGCGCTGCATTTTTGCTCCAATCAATTGCAAATCGGCCACAAAATTGGGATAGCTTTTTGCAATGCAGTCTATCCCATCTATCATAGTTTTTCCTTTAGCCCCCATAGCTGCTATGGCAAGTGCCATGGCTACGCGATGATCTTGGTGCGACTCTACAAAGGCTCCATTTAAAGTAGAGCCCATAATGGTCAGACCATCTACCTCTTCTTTTATCTGCGCTCCCATTTTCAAAAGCTCTTGAAACATAGCGCTAATGCGGTCCGACTCTTTAGAGCGGGCAACTTTGCCATTTCTAATTTTTGTCACCCCTTTTGCAAAACAAGCAACTACCGCTAAGATAGGCAACGCATCGATGCAGTCATTGACGTCAATCTCAATACCTAAAAGCTGCGCCTCTTTTTCTACTTTTAAACAGCTAGTTTTTGAATCATAAATCAATTGCGCGCCCATCTGCTCAAATAAAGAGAGCAAAACTTTATCGCCTTGACAGTCTTGTAAATCCAAATTGAAAATAGTAAGCTCAGAGCCGGTAATTAATGCCGCTGCGATGGGAAAAGCTGCTGAGCTAAAGTCGCCAGGTACTCGATAAGTAAATCCGGGATAGATACTATTACCCCGCATATAATACTCTGTATACTCTTTGTTTTGATAAAAGATAGCAAGACGTTGAAACCAATCCAAAGTTAAAGCTACCCAAGGTTTTTCGCCCGCATTTTGTACTTTTAAAGTAATGGGATGAGGGGCAAAAGCAGCTGCAATCAAAAGCGCAGAAACAAACTGTGAGTCTTCTCCATCAACTATAGCGTAGGAGTGTTTGAGCGGTCCTTGCACAATGAGAGGGGCAAATTGGTCCCCTTTGATGGAAATAGCGCTAGCGCCTAGCTGCTCCATCCCTTCGATTAAACTTTTCATGGGCCGCAGGTATTTAATCGAATGATCTCCCGTAATCACTACCGGACGATGACCATTTGCACTTAAAGCAGCGCAAAAGCGCAAAATAATGCCAGAATTGCCCGCGTCAATTATATCGCAGGCCCCTTGCAATTGCCCCTTTATCCCCTCTACCACAATGGTCTGTTCGATTTGCTGCACCGCGGCGCCAAATGATTGGCAGGCAGCCATCATTTTGTAGGTATCGGCAGACATTAAAGCGTTTTTAATCACACTCTTTCCATCCGCCATGGCGGCAAATAAAAGGGCGCGCATGGTATGCGATTTAGACGAGGGAACTGTAAGCGACCCTTTAAGCTGACAAGGTTCGATAGTAAGCTGAGCCATCTTAGACCTAACGCAAAAAATGAAGACGTAGTAATTAAGAAAAAGATAACAAACTGCGCCATTATCGGCATTGCTTTTTATTTGTAAGTAGTAAGAAAAGCTATCAATCTGCGTGGTTGCATCATAATTAAAGGCGACTTATAATCTGCGCCTAAATTCAATCGTTTTATTAAGGCCTGCATGCAAATTCAAGAAACTTTAGTTGCTATCAATCAAGCCATGACCTTAACCGTAGTCTTTCCTTTGATGCTTTTATTTGGGCTCTACCTCTCTTTTGCCCTTAAAGGATTTCAAATAACAAAGCTGCGCCAGGGCTGGTTTTTTCTTTTACATCAAAAAAAAGAAGACGTTGGCAATATTAGCCATTTTGAAGCCATCTCTACTGTATTAGCCGGCAATTTCGGCACAGGCAACATCTCTGGTATGGCAGTAGCCCTCTCCACGGGCGGGCCAGGCGCTCTTGTATGGATGTGGCTGATGGTCTTTTTTGGAGCAGCCATTCAATACGCCAGCTGCGTATTAGGCGTTAAGTATAGACAAAAAAATTGCCAAGGAGAGTATGTAGGCGGGCCAATGTACTATCTTTCCAAAGGGTTGAAACAGACGCAACTAGCGCGCCTTTTTTGTCTACTTACTATTTTTTCTGCTATCAGTGTAGGTAATTTTGCGCAAACTAACTCCATGACTTTGCCTCTTGTTCAATTAGGGTTTGACCCTCTTTTAAGCGGCTGTGTCATTGCTTTACTGATTGGCCTAGTTTTATTAGGAGGGATTCAAAGAATTGCCAAAATTGCCTCTATGATTGTTCCTATAAAAGCTGCGCTTTATATATCTGTAGCGATCCTTATTTTACTTCTTAATTATCAACAAGTGCTGCCGGCGCTGGAGTTGATGGTGCGCTCCAGTTTTGATTTTCGCGCTGCTAGCGGCGGCACTTTAGGAGCGCTTACTTTTAAAGCCATGACAACCGGCTTTAACCGCAGCATTTTTGCCACCGACGCAGGTACAGGCATCGTGCCTATCTTACAATCAGGCGCGCGTACAAGTAACCCCATAGAAGATGGACTCGTTACTTTAGTGGCCCCTTTTATCGTGATGGCCGTGTGTACTTTAACCGGCCTGGTGCTGATCATCTCAGGCGCATGGCTGCAAACCGATCTGCAAAGTACCAATATGGTAACCTATGCCTTTACAAAAGGGCTAGGCAGCAAGCTCGGTGAATACATTGTCATGCTCTGTTTAATCCTATTTGGCTATTCTACTATTTTGGCCTGGTCTTATTGCGCCGAAAAAGCAGTAGGCTATCTTTTTGGCCAGCCGGCAACGAAATGGTTTACCTATTTTTATATCCTCCTCATTCCATTTGGCACCATAGCAAAAGTAGAGCTCGTCTGGCTTTTAGCCGATCTTTGTATTACGCTGATGTTGATTGTCAATTTGGTGGGAATTATTGGCCTATCTAAAGAGGTAATTGCCAGCAGCCAGCTCTACTTTCATCCTAAAAAAGCGTAAAAAAAAAGCGGTAGCTTCCTTTTAAAACTACCGCTTTGATGAAGAGAGCAAAAAATTGATCTTAATTACGCGCTTACTCTAATTTTCACTCTGAATCTTTCACCAAAAGCATCGTTTTTGCTATCGTGCATCCGCCAGTAACTCATATAGATACCTGTTTCTTCCGGCGCTTTAAAAAGTTGGCACACGATTGTCCAATGACCGGGTTCAGGTAAGCTACTTTTATCCATTATTTGCACTTTATTAGGTGCGCCCATTGTATTATTATGATTACCTACACTTGCCAAAAAAGATTCTATTGGCCATGGATTAATAGAGTGGTTTTCTAATTTCCAGCCTTTGATAAACAGTTCACCTGGATCAAATACAGTCTCATCTGGAATGCCGTTTCCTCTTAAAAAAATTTTTCCTCTTACCTTTTTGCCTTTTTCGTCATATTCATAGTCACAGCGAATAAGAGCGCCGCCGGCATGTTCTACAAACACGCCCATACTTTTCTTACTACGTTCAAGGCCTGAAGAAACCCGATTTTTTCTCTTAAGAGGATCAGGCTGCGTCATAAAGTTAAGATCAATCATTTGCTCTTTGCTTTGAAGGTCCAAGTCATCAAGCCATACATCTCCTGCTTTAAATTTAGCAAGCGGAATCTTTGAAAGGTCTTGACCGCCTAACAAAAGCTCCGTCACAGTTTCTTTTTCAGGGGAGTCAACTGGATCTATATTTGCCGGAGCTAGACTCATTACACCTGCATTTGCAGGAACCAAAGTAGTTGGATCTGAATCTATTAAAGATGGAGCTGTTAAACCTGTATTTGCGGGACCTGGAGTAGGTGGACCGGAATATGGGAAAGCATTCCTATTGAAAGTTAGTGTATCCTGGCTCGCTTTTACAAAAGCTTTGTGACTTTCTATTAATAGACCTCTTCGGAAACTAGCATCCTGCTAATTCTAAATTATAAATTCCTGCAATAAGGTTAAACCTTAACCCA
>CATLPS010000025.1 GCA_950054535.1 uncultured Chlamydiae bacterium
CGTCCCTTGTGCTAAGATTTCGCCGCCATTTACTCCTGCAAGAGGGCCAAAGTCTACCACTTGATCTGCTTCGGCAATTGTCTCTTCATCGTGTTCGACCACAATCACCGTATTTCCCATATCTCTTAAATGTTTAAGGGTATCGATTAAACGACGATTATCACGAGGGTGAAGACCGATAGAAGGCTCATCGAGTACATAGGTAATTCCCACTAGTCCGCATCCAATTTGAGAAGCTAGACGCACGCGCTGCGCTTCTCCTCCCGATAAAGTAGGCGCTGTTCGATTCAAGGTTAAGTAGTGTAGCCCTACCTCCATTAAAAACTGCAGACGCTGCCGAATTTCTTTCAAAAGCTCTTCTGCAATCACTAACTCTTGCGGCGTTAAAAGAAGCTGATGAAAAAACTCCTGACACTTTGCTACCGTAAAGGTGGTGAGTTCACCTATGCGTCTACCGCCTAAAGTAGTGGCAGCTGGATAGGCCTTCAACTTTTCTCCCAAACATTCTGGACAAGTTTGAATGCACATTAGCTGTTGCATCTTTTTTCGATAACTATCGCTTTTTGCCTCTGTATAGCGGCTAGTTGCTTCATATAGTACTCCTTTCCACTGAATATGGTCAGTCCAGTGAGCCCCTGTTACAGGATGAGTAAAATGCATGCGCGTCCATTTTTTATCTGTACCACTTAAAAAAATCTTTTTGGCTTTACTAGAGAGTTTTTCCCAAGGAGTTTGTACATCAAAACCATATTGCTCAGCTAAATTATCATAAATATTGCCATAGCGCACCGTTTGATAAGAGCTAGCAATTTGGCAACAATCTTGCGCAATGCTTAGCTTGGGGTCTATTACCTTTTCTAAATCAAACTCATAAGTAGTTCCTAGACCTAAACACCTAAGGCACATACCAGCTGGACTATTAAAAGAAAAATCTTGCGGTTCTAAAGAGGCATAATAAAGACCTGACTTAGGAGAAAAAGCGTGTGTAGAAAATAGCTGCTCTTCTGCAGAAACTGCATTGACAACTATGCAAATTCCTTCTCCTAATTGCAAAGCTTGTGTCACTGAGTCTGCTAAACGCGAGTGCGAAGACGCGTCAATCACTAGCCTATCGATGACCACTTCGATATCATGTGCTACATTCCCATCTAAAGCTACTTCATCAGACAAATTGACGATTTTTCCATCAACGCGGACGCGCATAAAACCTTTGCGCTGCAGATCTTGAAAGTCTTCGCGAAACTCTGCTTTTTTCCCCTTTGCATAAGGGGCTAAGATAAAAATCTTAGTGCCCACAGGTAAGCTCTGTACGCTCTTAATAATACGTTCGCGGCTTTGCGGCGTTAGAGGCTCTTGACTAATGGGACAATGAGGCGTTCCCACCCGCGCAAATAAAACGCGTAAGTAGTCGTAAACTTCTGTTAAAGTTCCTACGGTAGAGCGCGGGTTTTTGCCAGCTGTTTTTTGTTCGATGGAAATGGTGGGCGAAATACCGCTAGCGTGCTCTAGGTCGGGTTTAATCAGATCTCCAAACTGCCTCCGAGCAAAGGTAGAAAGTGACTCTACATAACGCCTTTGCCCTTCCATGTAGATAGTATCAAAGGCCATCGAAGATTTACCCGATCCTGAAATCCCAGAAAAGACGATGAGCTGATTTTTTTCCAAGGTCAAATCTACGGACTTAAGATTATGCACCCTTACTTGTTTTAAAATAATTTGGCCGCAGTCCATTTGTTTCGTCATGAAATTAGATCTCTTTAAAGGTAGAAATAGGAGTAAAAAAAGTACTCAAAATAAGAGATAAAATAACATAAACCTTTTAAAATAGAAATAATTGGTTTTTTTGAAAAGGAGCTAACTAATTAAAAATTTAAAATGGTAACCATGATATTTTCTGATAAATTTTTTAAGTTAATAGCTATTAGCACTTTTATATCTTTTAGCAGGAGCAAGCAAAGATTGCTCCCACTCTATTTGCCACCTTTGGATTGCATTTTCCAACTTTTTACTTTGACCAAAAGCAAATTTTTCCAGCTTTTTTACAGAGGGTGAATAGGTTAGCATTTCCATCAATTCACTAGCGGGAAAGCTAACTTTATCTTCTATTTTAAAACGAATATGTCGCAGCGAAGTCAAAAGCTGAATGATCGCTGCTTTTTTTCTCTCTTTATCATGCAATTGTTTTTCGCGCACAATCCCCAATAATAAAGGAAAAAGATCAAAAATTGCGTAGAAATCTTGTTTGCGTTCTTGTTCTGACTTGCCCATAAACTCTTTCAAGAGAGAAGTGATTTCATAAAATTCTCCTAAAGAAATTCGATTAATAATTTCAAAAGAGGTACGAAATAAATTACCAGGCGAGAATTGAAAAAAATCATTAAATTGCTCTGTTAAATAATCTACCCAAGCTTTTCTTAAAGTAGGTGTTTTAAAAAAAAATAGATAAATCAAGTCACAATTTTGATGGCTTTTCATGTGAAAAGATTTAGGTTCATTACATGTAGATCGCTGCACTAAAAGAGGAGCTAAATCATCTAAAACTTGCGAAAGAAGTAAAATAAAACTTTTGTTAAAAAAATCACCTTTATTAATTCGATGGCATTCTTGTATAAACAATTGATCTGCTTCTTCTCTTTGTAAATGGGCAAGTCCATTAGGAAATCTTTTTTGTAATTTTTTCATTGCCCGCTCTTCTTGCATATCATCAAGTATGCGTAAAGTCATATCAAAGGTGTTGTGTAAACCTAAGTACGGGCCAAGAAGACCTACAACCCCATCTATTTCTTCCCATTTTGTTTTTGGATTTTTTATTAAATCTATGCATTGAGAAAATGCGACAAAAGAAAGCACTTGTAGATGATAGCGATCAGCAAAGTAACAAAATGTTTTTAGAGAAATTTTTTTTAGATTTTCCCAGCAAGGGTTTAAATCTACTTGCTCTGATTTGAGCTTTAAAAGCGAAAATATTTTTTTCGTCCATGGCAGTTGCAACTCTTTCTTTCTAGATAAAAGAAACTCAAACAAACGATAGGGGCCTATCGATCGAAGATTAGTAACAAACTGATCTGTTTGGTGGCTGGCTAGTTCTTCTTTAAGTATTTGCAAGCGCTCTATAGGAAGATCTACGCTTAAAAGCAGCAAATGAAAACGATCTTTATTAGAAAGTAGCTTGCTTATGTTTGCAATCTCTATTGCCAGCTCTTTTAAATTTTTTCCTTGACTCATTAAGTGGTGATAAATAGCAATAGACTCCTTACTTAAATAAAGCGCGCAGCAGCCTAATTGGTAATTGAGCTCTAAAATGGAAGTTAAATTTTGCATGCATGGAGAATTTAAGACTGCGTCGGTAAGTTGACAGAAATTTTTGCTAAAAATAAGCAGGCTTTTTTTTAATTTTTCCTCTTCTAATGTCTGGCTATAAACAAACCAGTTGAGTAACTCATGCTTTAAAGTACAAGTTTTAAATAGTTTTAAAAAATCTTTTACAGTAGATTTAAAAATTTTTTGTTTAATTGCTTTGGCTTTGATGGCAAATTGAATCACTGTATCTACATAAGAGGCGTTAAAAAGAAAAAAGAGCTCTTTTACAAAAAGGAGATAGTGACTTAGCTCTTGAAAAGAGTCAATCGATAAAATTGACTCGATAAACTCTTTATTTTTTAAAATTTCTTTAGGTAGCTGGCTAACTACTTCCATTTTAAACAGAGCATCTTCTAAATGTGCAATTGGGCGATTTTCTTGCTGATGAGAATTGTAAAGCGGCCAATTTATTTCAAAACTCGTCTGTTGCATTCTATGGATTAGTTTTATAAGTTCAAGAATCGTAAGAGAAGCTTGAATTTGTGAACTTATATTTTTAATTTGCGCTTGCTCTTTTTTGCTAAAGTTTTGCCCTGCTAGCTCAAAAAATTGTCTACCGTATTCACAAAAATGCTTTGGTGAAAAAAGCAGTCTAGGACAGATAGGCACTATTGATTCTTTAAAATATAGGTAAACATTTAAATAAGTAGCCAGATAAAGAACTTGCTCTTCTTTTAAACTGGAGTCAGAGAGCCAGTGGCTAATTTCGGGGTTTTTAAGGGAAACTAAAAAAAGGTCAAGTAAGCGATCCACCTCTGTTTGACATTTTTTAGCATCTGCTTGCTGGATTAGTTTTTCTAAGATAGGAGGAAAAAGAGCTGAAGTGCGCTGTTTGCAGCGAATAAAGAGTCTAGCAAACAGAGGATAACTGATAAAAGAGTTCATCTTATCAGCGGTTTGTAATTGTCGATCGCGAGCTAAAAAGTCATACTGCTTTCTAATAAGTTGAGAGGTAGTTACATGCGGAAGAGAGGTTTTTAATTGTGTATCTATTATCCTCCATTCACTTGCTAGTAGCTCAGAAAAATTTTCAAAATAGAGTTCATCATGCTTTTCAAAAGCGGGGTTAAGTACAACAAACTGATGAATGAAAGAGGATAAAGTTTCATCTTTATTACCAGCCTTACACTGCGTTTCATGAAAAGATGAATTCACGGAACATACAACATGATTCACATTCACTTTCATCCCTCTTTTAAAATTAAATTGATAAAAAAAAGAGCTATTAGTTTTAGTTTTTGTTTAATACAGGGGGATAAAAGTTGTCAACTGAAAGAAATTTAAATCTTTTTCCAGTGAAGAGTGGCAGCAAATTTGGCAAAATGGAGAGAAAGCTGTTGAGCTTCAATGGAATTGATGCAACTACCCGTAGCGCATGTGCGTAAAATAGGACAGCGTTTAGCAAATACCTTTCCATAAGGGCATTTTCCTTGAAATGCTTCATGCATTTCACCTATTGGTTTGAATTTAGAAGCTAAAGAGGGGCCAAACACGCTATAGGTGGGAGTTGAGGTAGTAGCAGCTAAATGTAGCGGAAGAGAGTCCATCGCAATAATTAAATTCATCTTTGCCATTAAGTTTTGCAAAAGCGGCAAACTCATTTTTTCTATTAGTTGGCTGCATTGAGGAAATTGCGTAAAAAGCTTACTCGCTATCTTTTTTTCCTCTTCTGTGCCCCAAACAAAAAGAAAATGGCAACCAAATTGATGATGAATTAGCTTCAAAAAAGAGAATAAAATAGTTGGTCTTAACTGCTTATTGGGCCAATTAGAACCAGGACATACCATTACAAGGTAGCGCCCTTTCTTAGTTACAGTTTCTTCACAAATTTTAATGAATTGCAACTTTTCCGTTTGTTTTAGTTGCAGACAGATAGGCTTGCTAGCAAAAGCAAAGTTTTGCGTTATGCTTTGCGCTAAAAAAAGATAGTCTTCATAAATATTTTTTTTAGCTGGTGGATTAAAACGGTAGCGAGTGAAAAGTAGGTTAGGCCATTCATGGACGCTTTTTCTTCCAAAACCAATTTTTTTTTTAGCTCTTGCCAAAGCTGTCACCAGGCCAGATTTTAGATTGGCTTGCAGATCAAATAAGAGGTCGTAAGAGACGGATCTAATTTGCTGCAAAAACTGATAAAGCTCGCTCTGCTGATGATATTTAAAAAAAGCATAGCGCCATCTTTTAGTATCTATTTCAATGACTCTATTGACAAATGGATGAGCACGCACTAAGGAAGCAAAAGGCCGCTCTACTACCCAGTCGATAGTTGCCTCTGGACAGCTTTCTTTTAAATGATGCAAAACAGGAAATGCCTGTACAATATCGCCTAAAGAAGAAGTTTTCACAATTAAAATTTTCATTTTTTCAGCTAATTTTTCTATCGATTTTTTTTTATTGTTATTGAAAATTTCAGCTAAAAAGTTCTTGTTCTGCTTGGCAAAACTCTGAGCTATGCTCTGCTTTTATTGTAAAAGGTTCGTCTGTTATAGGATGCGCAAACGAAAGGGAGCTAGCATGTAAAAGATAGTGCGAAGGATAATAGGTGCAAAAAAACTTTTGACAATATTGATGGTCACCTAAAATAGGATGCCCTATTTCCGCAAGATGCACTCTTAATTGATGCGTTCTGCCTGTAATGGGAAAGCAATGTAGTAAAGAAGCATTTTTTCCTCTTTTAACTAATTGCCAGTGGGTAATTGCTCGTTTGCCTTTTGGAACGGCTCCCCAAATCGATTGACCAGAAAAGGTCTGTTTTTTACCTAATTGATTATCAATTCTTCCTTTTGTTTCCACTACTTTTTTATCTACGATCGCTTGATATTTTTTCTTTACTTTTAACTGCCTAAACTGCTCAAGAAAATAGTTGTAAGTTGCTTGGTTTTTAACTAAAAGCAGCGCTCCGGTAGTATCGCGATCAAGGCGATGCATGAGCAGCAAATTTTGCTGATAAGCGCTAAGCAGTTTTACTATTCCTGACTCATCGCAGTTAATCGCAGCCGGTTTATTATAGATAAGCAGATCTTTATCTTCGTATAAAACGGCAGAAAGATCAAATTTTAGATGCTGCTCACTTGGTAGCTTTTTTATTAAAAGGGCTACTTGATCTGCGTTACCTAACCAAGTAGAAGCAAATCTCTCGGTTTGACCGTTTACTTGACAGCAATTTTTTTCAATAAGTTTTTTAATTTGTTTAGCAGAGTAGCTTTTTTTTAGCTGGCTTGCTAAAAAGGCTAGTAACTTAATTCCAGTAGTTGAGCAGGTAACCGTCCATTGATGCCACATAAAACAATTGATTTAAAAAGAGGTAAACTGACTTAAAAACTTTAAATTATTTTCGGAAAATAGCCGAATATCTTGGACTTTTTTTAAAATAATCACTAGTCTTTCTAGCCCTATTCCCCAGGCAAAACCCGAAAACTGTTCTGCATCGATGCCGCCATGTTTCAGCACCTCTGGATGAATCATACCTGCGCCAGCAATTTCTAACCAACCAGACTGTTTACAAATAGAGCATCCTTTTGCTTCGCAAATCAAACAGCTCACATCTACTTCTAAACCTGGCTCTACAAAAGGAAAATAACTTGGTCTATAGCGGACTTCAATTTTTTGTTCAAAAAGTTTTTCCAAAAACTCTGTTAAAGTGGCAAATAGATCTGCAAAAGTTACTTTTTTGTCGATATAGAGAGCTTCTATTTGATGAAAAAAAACATGCGAACGGGCAGTGATTGTTTCGTTGCGATAAGCTTTGCCGGGAGCAACAATGCGAATAGGTGGCTGGTGTTTTTCCATTACACGCGCTTGAATATTGGAAGTATGGGTGCGCAGTAATAAATGAGGAGCGATGTAAAAAGTGTCATGCATATCTCTGGCCGGGTGATCTGGGGCAAAGTTAAGCGCTTCAAAATTATAGTAATCTGTATCAATATCTGGACCTAGTTGAACAGAAAAACCCATGCTCATTAAAATCGACAAAATTTTATCTCTGGCCGCTGTCAAGGGATGAGATCGCCCCATACGGTTTTTACGACCTGGCAGAGTAATATCTATTGTTTCTGAACTAAGCTGTTGTTGCTCTTCTTGCGAAATAATCTGAAGCCATTTTTGGTGGCAGTTTTCGGAAATAAAGGTTTTCAGATCATTAATGAGTTTACCCGTGGAAGCTCTCTGCTCACTTGCAACGGTTTTAAGCGTTTTCATAAACTCTTGTAACGGACCTTTTCGTCCTAAGAACTTAACTTTTACCTCTTCTAGTTCATTTGAAGTAGTAACAGCTGCTAAAGCATGTAAAAATTGATGACGCGTGGTTTCGATCGATTGGTGCACAAGCTCCTCACTAAAAGTAAAATGATAAAAAAATAAAGGGCAAAATCTGTTGAAAAGATTTTGCCCTTTTTAAAAGTTTAGATCAAGCTAGCGCTTGTTTGGCGCTTTGTACCACTGCTGTAAAGGCCAGCGGATCTTGAATAGCCAAATTAGCTAAAACTTTTCTATCTAGCTCACATCGTGCTTTTTTTAAGCCATAAATAAATTTGCTGTAAGAGATACCGTTAATTCTAGCTGCAGCGTTTAAACGCATAATCCACAAACTGCGAAAATTACGTTTTTTTTGCTTGCGATGAGCATAGTTATATGCCATTGCTCGCATGACTGCACCACTAGTTAAACGCAAATGGTTTTTTCGATCTCCAACAAATCCTTTTGCTAACTTAAATAGTCTTTTTTTGCGACGATGAGAAGCTACAGCATTTGTGACTCTAACCATAGCAATTCTCCACGTTAAAATTAATTTAGATAATTTTTTTACTAAAAGTTGTCTCGTTTTGTCTCGCAGTTAAGAGTAGCGATTGATTTAGTAAGAAAAATATCTTGTTTTTAAATACACATCAGACGTTTGTACGTCTTTAACTTTGTTTCACTAAGTAACGAAGGACGACGCAATTGTCGCTTACGTTTTGGCGTTTTTCCAGTCAATAAGTGACGTTTGCCTGGCTTGCTCATTTTAAGCTTTCCTGACCCCGTTACACGAAATCTGGAAGAAACTGTTTTGTGAGTTTTCATTTTATACACTGTACTCTGTCTCCTAACTTCTTTTTTCGTTTCTAGCCTTTTTAGCTCTTCTTCTCTGTTTGACTTACAGGAGTTGGCTTTGCTGTTTCTTTTTTCTTTTTTGATCCAGGCGCTAGAACAACTAATAATAGTCTACCCATAATTTTAGGGGGCGATTCAGCTGTTCCTACATCTTCTAAATCTGCACAAAGTTTTTGAACTAGTTTTTCGCCAATCTCTGTATGCATCATTTCGCGACCACGAAACATACAGGTCACTTTTACTTTATCCCCATGCTCTAAAAAACTACGCGCATGCCTGATCTTAGTTTCTAGATCATGTGGATCAATATTAGGTTTTAATTTAACTTCTTTAATCTTAATTTGATGCTGCGCTTTTTTATTCTCTTTTTCTTTTTTACTTTGATCATAGCGAAACTTACCAAAGTTCATGATTTTACAAACAGGAGGTGTGGACCCAGGTACAATTTCTACTAAATCCAGTCCTATTTCGTCGGCCATTTGCATCGCTTCTTGAATAGGAACAATACCAACTTGCTCTCCTTCATGATTGATTAAGCGAACTTTTGAAGCACGTATTTCTCGGTTAACTTTCAAGCTTGATTACTCTCTCGATTAGTAGGTTAAATTTTTGTCTAAAGTGGGCCAATCTATTTCCAGCTCTTTAAGCATTAAAAACTGATCCAAAGTCAAAAACTGACTTTTGTTTGGCTGCTGTCTGGTTTGTACCGTTAGCATTTGTTTAGACGCTTCTTTTTCTCCAATGATTACAATGACCGGTATTAACGATCGATGTGCATCTCGCAGCTTTTCTTTAAGAGCGACTGAGCGGCAGTCACGAGAAACTTTCAATTTTTTCTCTTGGCAAAAAGAGTAGGCAAATTGAGCAAACTGCTCTGCTTTTTCTCCAATTTCCAATATTCTAACTTGCTCTGGGGCAAGCCAAAAAGGCAGCTCTCCTTCATCATGCTCAAGAAGTAAAGCAATAAAGCGATCTAAACAACCCCATATACTTGCTTTTAAAAAAAAGCGCTTTTCAGTCTCTTCTCTATTTTCGCTTGGACTATTTAAAAAGTCAATGACTCTAAGTTTTTGAGCTACTACAGTAAAAGTGGAGCAAGGCCAGGAACGATTTAGCCTGTCAGTAATAGTTAGCTCTAACCTAGGTCCTTCTTTAAGCTCTGTGCATTTTTCTCTTTTTTCTTCCTGGAAAATAAAAGACTCTGTTTTATTCACAGCTTCTCTTAATAATTTAACAGCGATCCTTTCAGCAGAGTTTTCGCTTTGTCGTTCTCCTTTTTTTTCCAAAGAAGTGATAAAAGACCAGTGCGCTTTAAACCTAAAGATCTTAATGATTTGTTCAATGAAATGCAAGAAAGAAATTATTTCTCTAATCGCCTCTTCTTTTGTGCAATAAAGAGTTGCTTGATCGGCATAGCGAACTTGACGCCATAGTATCCCTTCTAAATCTTTATTTTTTACAGAATGAAAAAGAGGACCATATTCCATTACCTTAAGCGTCTGTTTGCCTATATTTTGCTGCAGTAAAAAAATTAGCTCGCTATGAGCAGCTAGTCGCGAAGAGATAGGTTGATAGGTGGCCCCTTCGGCATGAAAAAGAGCTGTGGTCTTGCTATTTTTCTTGTTAAAAAGAGTGAAGTTAGGAGTTGTTACCTGTTTTACTTCGCTTCTTTCCCAATAAGGAGCGACCCATTTTTTTAAAGTATGACGAATTTGCTCTCCTTTCGGCAGCCAGCAGGTTTCTAACTGGCTTAAAACGGGTACTTTTTCAAATAGCTGCAGCTCAGAGCCTAAAAAAAGATGATTCCCTTTCTTTTTATAGCGATCGTATTGTTTGCAAAATTGCTTAAGCTCTTGCTTATTAGCAAAGCTATTTCCTTTGATGATGGTTGTTTGATAAAACTGTCCCTCGACTTCTATTTCCTCTTTTTGTAGTTCAAATAGTTTGACTAAAGGAGAAATTTTTAAAGAGCTAGTTAACTCTTTTAGTTCTGGACAAAGAGAGGCAAATTTACCAATTTGCACAATCTCCACAAGATTATGTTCTTTTGTAGCAGCAAGCTCCGCCAAAAAAGGTTGACGATGATGAAGAAAATAAGCTTGTGCATTTTCTCGCATCATGGTAGCAAAACGAATAGCACAGTCTTCTTTTAAATTTTTTTTAAGCTCTGTTTCAATAATAGATAACGCATCTGATGGCAGTTTTTGAGAAAATACAAAACGATAAAAAAAGCCTAATCGGCAGGTCTCTCCTCCAAGAAAAAGGACATCTGGAAAAATTTGACATACAGCGTAGGCTAACAGCTCTGCAAGCAGACGTTGATGAGCTAAAAAAGAAGATGATAAAAGCATAGAAAGAAAAGCTTAGAAATGGTTGCAAAATTGCAAAAAACTCAAAAAGATGGTGAGATATAGCTGACTCGAACAGCTGACCTCCACGATGTCAACGTGGCGCTCTAACCAACTGAGCTAATATCTCGTTGAGTTTAGATAAGAGATTAAAATAAACTTGAGATTTAATTCAATAATTATTCTCCATCTCTCCTCTCTTTTTTAAGAGTTATTTTTTACTCTTCTCTCTTTTTTTTCTCCAAAAGAGCAGCATAAATCGTCTGGCTATTTGCCAAACTGATTCCTTTTACTTGACCAAGCTCTTCTAAAGTCGCCTCTTTTATCGCTTTTAAACTACCAAAATGAGTAAGCAAAGCTTTTCTTTTTTTAGGGCCAATTCCTACAATAGCGTCTAGTTGACTAGCAAGAGTTTTTTGTGAACGTCTTTTTCTATGAAAAGTAATTGCAAAGCGATGCGCTTCATCTCGTAGCTTTTGAAATAAAAATAAAATGGGGGAATGTTTGCTAAGCCGCATAGGCTCTTTTACATGGGGGAAAAAAATTTGCTCTGATGTTAGTCCTTTATCATGCCTGCTTTTTTCTTTCGCAAGTCCGATTAAATCAACCCCCATTAGATCGAGTTCAGTAAAAACTTTTATCGCAATATTTAATTGTCCCTTTCCTCCATCTACCACTACCAGATCTGGCAGCTTCCCTTCCAGTTTTGCTCTTTTATATCTTCTAGTAAGCACTTCATACATTGCGGCATAATCATCGGATTTTTTTTCCGATTTAAGCCTGTAAAGACGGTAAAACTTACTCTCTTTTTTTCCATTAACAAAAGTAACCATAGAGGCAACAGGCTCGCTACCAGAGGTATTAGAAATATCAAAACATTCAATTACTTTAGGATAATTTGTAAGTTGTAATAGCTCTTTTACTTCTAAAAGTAGCTGCTCGGCAGCTTCTTCTTCCCCTTTTTGCGAACGGTAATAAGCCTCCGCATTCACATTTGCCATTTGCTGTAGCGCTTTTTTATCGCCCCTTTTCGGCCAATGCAAACGCAGACGACCTTTATGATTTTGCGATAAAATCTCTTCTAAAGAATCTCCCTCTAATAGCGAAAAAGGCAAAAGAATTTCGGGAGGTTTTTCTACGTGATGCCCTTGATAGTGCTGCAATAAAAAAGAAGAGACTAGCTCACTATCTTCTTCCGCCACAGTTGTAAACGAATAGTGACGAGACCCTATTAATTTGCCGTTGCGAAAAATAAGTTGACTTAAGACAACATCGCTACCCTGCCTAAATAGACCGATGGCATCAGCGTCATTACCCATTAATTTATCAACATGTTGCGCTTCAATGGTCTTTTCAATATAACGAATCGCATGAAGAATTTGCCCTGCTTTTTCAAACTCTAATGCTTGCGAGCGCTTTTCCATCTCGTCATAGAGATCTTTCAGCACCTCTTTATCTTGCCCTCTTAAAAATTTAATTGTGCGCTGCAAATGGATGTCATACTCTTCTTTACTGCATTTCTCTGCACAAGGGCCTGCGCAGCGCTTCATCTCAAAAAGAAGACAAGGTCTGACTCTACGAGCCATTTCTTCATCAGAACATTGCCTTAAAGGGAATAAACGATTAATAAGATCCAAAGTTTTTTTAGCAGCTTTTACGCTCGTATAAGGCCCAAAATAGAGTCCATCAGGCTCTGGCGTGCCTTTATAGCGGACTAATTTAATAGCCGGCCATTTTTCTTTAAAAGAAATTTTTAAAGCAACAAACCCTTTATCATCTTTGAGTAAAGCATTATAACGTGGTTGATGCCGCTTGATTAAGGTGTTTTCGAGTAAGAGCGCCTCTTTTTCGGAAAACACTACAATTGTTTCTATTGAGTGAATACGCGGCACAAGATAAGGCACCATTAGCCTTCCGTCCCCTCCAGCAGCAAAGTACTGTTTGACACGCGAGCGCAGATTTTTGGCTTTGCCAACATATAGCATCTCCCCTGCTTCATCTTTCATCAAATAGACTCCCGGCTGAATGGGAAACTGATCGAGATTTTTCGTATCGTAGGGCATAAGACGCCTTTTACAAAGATTTATGAACCGATAATTTTTGCTCCTAGCTGTACTAAAGTCTCTGACTCATCATGTTGCATGGCTAGCTGGCCACAAGCAGCTGCAATATCCACTCCTTTCGTATAACGACAAGTGTTTACAATTTTAGAGCCAAACAAAACGGTGCGAAACTCTTTAATCGCTTTTTTTTCTGGTCTTTTTAAGCGAACACCCTTTACTGGATTGTATGGGATGAGATTGACTGTACACTGTTTGCCTTTAATCAAGTGAGCAAGCTCTAGCGCATGGTCGGGATGATCATTTACCCCTGCAATTAAAATGTATTCATAAGTAATATCGCGTTTTGTTTTACAAGCATATTCATCCATCGAAGTTAAAATATCTTCTAAGGGATATTTACGTGCATAGGGGATAATTTTTTTGCGAATATGTTGATTGGGCGCATGCAAAGAAAGAACTAGATTTACCTTAAATCCTTCATTGGAAAGGCGTTTAATCCCTTCTACAATTCCTACTGTAGAGACGGTAATGCGTCTTTGGGAAATATTGAGCAATTGCGGATCACTAATTTTTCTAATTGTTTTTACCACCGGTTCGTAATTTTTAAGCGGCTCGCCCATTCCCATAAATACCACATGAGAGATTCTTTCTCCCTTAGCTAAAAGCCAGTGATTTACTTGCAGCAGCTGCTCGATAATTTCTGCAGCCCTTAAATTGCGCTTAAATCCTTGTTGACCAGAGGCGCAAAAAGCGCATTTGGCAGGGCAACCTACCTGAGAAGAGACACAAAGTGTACGTCGTTCGCCTGAGCAAATAAGTACGCTTTCCACCAAACTTTTATCAATTAAGCGCCATAAAAATTTGTAAGTTTCTTTATCGTCTGACTCAGTAACTTGCACTTTTTCTAAGACAGGCATGCGAAATGCTGCTGTTAATTTTTCTCTTAAAGCAAGGCTAAGGTTAGACATTTCCCGCCAACTTAACGCCCCTTTTTGAAAAATCCATTCGATGATTTGTTTGGCATGAAAAGGTTTTTCGCCATTTTTATTTAACCAATCTACCCAATCTTGATAATTTAAATCTGTGTAATCAATCATTTAATTTAAACCTGAATTATAAAAATAATTTATATCTTAACAAAATTGAGAATATAAAACCATCTCAATCTTATTGATTAACGTTTCTATCGCAAACAATTGTTTAAAAAAAAGAAACAGTAATTTTTTTAAGGTAAAAAGCGATGATTTTCATTTTTTTGGGGTAATAGGCAACGCTGTGAAAAAAGAAAATAGCGATATTTTGAAACTAAAACATAGAGCCAGTTAAATAAAAAAGGAGGGAGAAAAAAAAGAGCGCCAATTATTTTCCATCCCCCTCCTATTAGCCAAAAAGCACGCAGCGGAGCCGAGGCTTTTGTATAAGCTTTTTCCTGCGCAGTTTGAAAGTTTTCTATTAAAACAACGCTGTTCATGGCTTTAATAAAAGGATAGCGGCTAGAAAGTTTTTCAGCTGTGACGCCTTGCAGAGAAGAAAAAAGTAGCTGCTCTTTTCTATCGATTTTAATAAGTAGTTTTACAGATAGATCGCAAAGACCACATACTCCGTCATATAAAATCAAATGCGGCAAATTTTTTCTCTTTTTTTATTTTCCATTCGATCCTATTTAAAAAATGATCTCTTTTAAGTTAAAGTCGATAGCTCTACCTCAACTTTTGGAGGAGACCTTTTTAAATCATCAAATTGACGCACTAAATCTAGCACCTCTTCTTCTGAACAAAGGCCGCTTTGTATTTTTCCTCTGATCTCTTCTCTTTTTTGCATCCAGTTGCGATCGAGAATTTTTTGAATTGCTTCTGCTACCTGTAGTTGCGCTCTCTCTTTATTAATTTTTTTTTGCACTAAGTCGGCCATTACAAGCTGCCCTTCTGCATCGTCTAATGCGATGGCTAAAGAGAGCAAATCACAAGGCTTTTGGTGATGATAATTTTCATAGTAAAGAGAAAATAATTTTCGGCAAATGGAAACCTGAAAATCTTCTACTTTTAAATTTTTAAAAACAATTTCTATGACAAGCGGATTTTCTTGTCCGGCTAATAATAGCCACCTTAACAGATCCGTCTCAATAATACGGGCATGGTCAACTGTTTGCATCCCTACACTAGCATAAGTTTTTACATAAACATGAGGAGAGCGCTCTTTTCCCACTCCTACCATCTCTTCTGGCACATGCATCATATGAGCAAGCTTGCGCAAAGTTTCGTGAACCATTAAAGGATGGTCCCACTGGCGGATTTGCTTAGTGGCTTGGTGAATCACTTCGTTTTTGGCTGCGGGGGAGTTTAAATCGACGTTTTTAGAAAGCTGCGCAACCAAAAAGGGCAAATATTCTATTCCTTTTTGCAATATTTCAATAAAGCTTTCCACCCCTTTTTCTTTGATAAACTGATCTGGATCGCTTCCTTGCGGAAGTTGCACTATGCGAACATCTACTCCCTCTTTTTGCAGAAGATGACCGGCCTTACAGGCTGCTTCGCTGCCCGCTTCGTCAGAATCGAAAGCGATAAAGACGCGGCGGATACCTAAAGTTAGTAGCTCTTTAATATGTCCTTCTCCAAAAGCAGTACCTTGACTTGCTACAGCTAAATTTAAACCCACTTGAATCAATCTAAGAGCGTCGATTTGCCCTTCGACTAAAATAAGATGGCGCTCTTTAGCAATACGCCTGCGACAGTAGTTTAACCCAAAAAGCACATGCGACTTTTTGAAAAGCACAGTTTCTGGTGTGTTGATATATTTACCGCCAAAAGTACTTTCTTTATACTTTCTGCCAGAAAAACCAATAATAGTAGAGCTGCTAGCATGGTGGATAGGAAATAGGATGCGATCGATGAAAAAATCACGCCAATGATTTTCTTTGCTGCGAGTTAGCAGTCCCGCATCGGCCATGATGGCGTCACTTACCCCTTTTTCGTGCATTGCTTTACGGAAAAACTTCAAGTTTTTAGGAGCAAGCCCAATTTTAAAATGGCTAATAAAATTTAGGTCAATGCCTCTGCGATAAAGGTAGCGAAGCGCTTCATGCCCATCTGCTGTATAAAGAAGATAGAAATGAAAAAAATTTGCTGCATGATTTAGCGCCTCTTTTAATAAGGTTCGGCTTGGTCCTTTTTCTTCTTCGGCATCTACTTTTTCTAGATGAACATGAAAACGTTGAGCCAAACTCTCTACCGCGTCGGCAAAGCTCATTTTTTGATGTGCCATTAAAAACTGAATGGCATCGCCATGAGCACCACAACCAAAGCAGTGATAATGCGAATCTCCTTTTTGCACAATAAAAGAGGGTGTCTTTTCATCGTGAAAAGGACAAAGCCCTTTGAAAGAGGATCCTGTCCGCTTTAAGTCTACATGAGCAGATAAAAGCTCTACTAAATCAATGCGTTGCCTTAAAGCTTCTAAACTCTCTTTATTAAAAATAGCCATCTATTACTTTTGCTTAATGATTAATTATAAGTAAGGTTTGCAAACTTTTTGTAAAAAAACGCTAGTCTATTTAAAAAATTAAAAATAGAAATAAAACTTCTTGCAGTCAACTTTTTATTAAAATATAATACTTTATTTAAACTTTCTATTAAACGATTAAGAGTGGTTAACATGAAAAATTATACGTTGTTGCAGCTAGTTTTAATTTTGATGTCGCTAGTCATTTGCTTTGCCTTGGGATTAGACATGTATGTTCCTCTTCTTCCTCAAATTACAGAAGCGTTTGGTACTACCCCTGCTCTTGCCCAGCTCACGATGAGTCTTTTTCTTTTTACGGTTGCCATCGGACAGCTTTTATTGGGTCCTGTATCGGACCATTTTGGCCGTAAAAAAGTGTTGATTATTTCTGCTTGTCTATTTGCTATTGGCTCTTTTTCCTGCGTTTTTTCTAGCCATATTTGGGGGCTCATTACCATGAGAGTTTTTTCTGGCGTAGGAGCATGCGGTTTAATGGTCACCTCTTTTGCGATGGTTCGCGACTTAGTGTCAGAAGAGGAGAGCGCCAAAGTTTTTAGTTTTTTAAATGGAGCGACAGGAATTTCGCCTACTATTGCACCCATTATAGGTAGCTACCTTTGCTATTTTTGTGGTTGGCAAAGTGTTTTTATCTTTTTAGCCATAGTAGGACTTGTTGCACTTTTTATTTCCAGTTATTTTGTGCAAGAGACTGTAGAGACTACCAAAAAAGTTCCGCTCGACCGCCAAGTTTTTGGTCGTTATCGCAACATTTTTAGTCAGCGTCAATTTTTAACTTACGCCTCTATCGCAGGCTTTGCTCAAACAGTTATCTTTGGATTTTCCTCTATTTCGCCTTTTATTATTATTGAGCATCTAAAAGTGCCCGAAGAAGAATTTGGCTACTATTTTGCAGCTTTTGGTCTAGTACTTTGTTTAGGCGGATTTGCCAGTGGCAAACTAATAGAAAAAATTGGTACTCACCAGACGTTTAAATTAGGAGTTGCGCTGATGTTTGCTGGAGGAGTATCCATGGCTGTGTGGTCACTAGTAACTCCCCTCACCCTATTTGGATTTTTAGCTCCAATGATTATTGCCTGTACAGGAGCTATTCTTTTAGCTGGCGGCTCCATTTCATCGGCTTTAGAGCCCTTTCCAGAAATGGCCGGTACGGCATCTGCTGCTTTTGGTAGTTTGAGATTTGGCCTCTGTTCTTGTATTGGCGCTTCACTTATGCTCTTTCCTGTTAATACTGCGCTGCCTTATGCTACTTGCATTCTTTTAATGGCTGCTTTATCGGCTCTACTCTACTCTCTGCGCCCAGATGGTGTTCGCGATATTTCTCCTATTACCTTAAACTAAATAAAATGGCTTGTTTTTTGCTTTTTTATTGCTTTATAATACTCCTAAAGTAGCCTTTTTAGCGGCTTTAGGAGTTTATGCAGCAACTACATGGTTATATCGAAAGAATTACTTTCCATAATACAGAAAATGGCTATACCGTTGCTCAGCTACAACCTACTAAACAGACTAGTTTGGTTTGCATTGTAGGCTACCTGCCGGCGATACAACCAGGTGAAACAATTCGCTGCGAAGGAGAATGGAAGAATCACCTCGTTCATGGAAAGCAATTCGAAGTTTGTCGTTATCAAGTAGAAGCTCCCGCTGATTTAATTGGCATTAAAAAATATTTAGGATCGGGCTTAATTAAGGGAATCGGCAAAAAATATGCAGAAAAAATTGTCGATCGATTTGGCACAGAGACACTTAACATTATTGAAGACCACCCTAGCAAGTTACTTGAAATCACAGGGCTAGGATCTAAAAGATTAGAAAAAATTTGC
>CATLPS010000026.1 GCA_950054535.1 uncultured Chlamydiae bacterium
CATCGCAACGGTGACAGAGAGTGCAACTAAAACCAGATTGAGCCTGTAAACATACGAAGTCTTTTAATGATTCCAAAATCATGTTTGTCACAGTAGGCCCTATGTATTTCAATTTTGGTGTTTAGGAGCACACCCTCCGTACAACATTTTATTTGTATTTTGGACATCAGATTCTTCATACAGGAAATGATTTTAGTGATTTTATATAATTATATTTCTTTTTCTATCATGTTTTTTTTAAATGAATTTGCTTTAGAAAAAGAGGGATTTCAAAAACATCTACAAAGTTTATTTGAACAGTCAAACTTTCATCATGATGAAGTTTTTGAGCTGCGCAAAAAAGCTTGGACTCGTTTCCTACAGTTAGGATTGCCCGATAAAAATAGTGAGATTTATCGCTATATCAAGCTTCGCCAACTCTTTTGCCAACAGCCAACTTTTTTTTCTTCAAAAAACTCTCTTACCAAAAAAGAAATAGAGAAGTTTATTCAACCCGAGTGCAAAGATTCTTTTATTGTTTTTGTCAATGGAAACTACTGCTCTGAGCTCTCTAATACTAAAGCAGTACCTTCCTCGGTCGCTATTTTGAGTTTGCAAGAAGCGATGGCGACCTATGGAACTTTTTTAACAAATCAATGGTCAAAATCCATTAAAGAAGAAAAAGATGCTTTTGCACTACTCAATAGCGCTCTGCACCAACAAGGCGCTTTTATCTATGTTCCACCCAAAACTGTTTGTAGCGCTACCATTCAAATCTTGAATTTTTTGCAAGAGGAACAGAGCAACTCTTTATTACTTACAAATCCTCGTCTGCAACTTTTTATTGGAGCTCAATCAGAAGCTAATTTTCTCATTTGCCAAAAACAAAGCGATCCCCATGCTCAATTGATCAATCAATTAATAGAAGTTTCTTTAGAAGAGAGCGCACGAGCGCACTTCAGTCAGCTTTATTATGAACAACCTGCTCTTAGCTGGAAATTTTCTGCCTTTAGAGCTACGCTTAAAAGAAATGCCTACTTAAAGACTCTTTGCATTTCAGAAGGCAGCGCTACTACTCGCATGGACTACCACGTTACGCTAACTGGGGAAAATAGCGAAGCTTCGCTTAATGGACTTTGTATGGTCAAAGAAAAAAGAGAAGCCCATACAAATATTTGTATTGAACATCAAGCGCCCCATTGCCGCTCTCACCAGCTATTTAAATCTATTTTAAATGACTTTGGAAAAACCAGCTTTGAAGGTAAAATTTTAGTGAAGCAGGCTGCACAAAAAACAGAAGCTTTTCAACTAAATAACAATTTGTTATTGAGTGATTATGCGCATGCAGATAGCAAACCTAATTTAGAAATCTTTGCAGATGATGTGAAAGCTTCCCATGGTGCTACAGTGGGGCAACTAGATCAAGAGCAACTTTTTTATATGAAGACAAGAGGTTTTAGTCATGCGATAGCAACTAACTTATTAGTCTTTGGCTTTTGCGAACAGATCATTACAATGATCGCTATTCCTTCAATTAAAAAAGCAGTTGCTTTTAGAGCACATCATTATCTAATGGAGTAATTCATGCCAGACCTGCTATCTGTAGAGATTAAACGTGATTTTCCCATGCTAGCAAAAACAATGCATGGAAAACCTCTTGTCTATTTAGATACAGCAGCGACAGCGCAAAAACCTTTTTCTGTTATTGAAGCAGTTAGTAATTTTTATCAAAATAGCTATGGTACAGTTCACCGTGCTGTTTACGAGCTAGCTTTGCATGCTAGTGAGCAATACCAGTCAGTGCGAGAGTTAATCCGGGTTTTCATTAATGCAAAAAAGACCGAAGAAATTATCTTCACAAGAGGAACAACAGAATCAATTAATTTGATTGCCTATTCTTTTGGAAAAGCATTTATTAAGCCAGGTGACGAAATTATTATTAGCGCAATGGAACATCACGCTAATATCGTGCCTTGGCAAATTGCCTGTGAAGACCGCGGAGCTTTACTTAAAATCATTCCAATGAACGAAAAAGGTGAGCTACTTTTAGACGAATACCGCAAGTTGCTTAATCCAAGGACTCGTCTAATAGCAATTACTCATCTTTCTAATTCAGTTGGAACCATCAACCCTATTAAAGAAATCATTCAATTAGCGCATCAAAATGGTTCTTTTGTTTTGGTGGATGGCGCCCAAAGCGCTCCTCATTTACCTATAGATGTACAAGACCTCGATGTCGATTTTTTTGTTTTTTCCGGACATAAAATCATGGGGCCAACCGGTGTTGGAGTTTTATATGGTAAAGCAGAGCTTCTTAGCCAAATGCCTCCTTATCAAGGAGGAGGCGATATGATTCGCTCTGTTACTTTTGAAAAGACTACCTATAATACTCTTCCTTTAAAATTCGAAGCTGGTACCCCAATGATTGCTGAAGTAATTGGACTGGGAGCTGCCATTACTTATTTGCAACAAATTGGTCTTCATAAGATCGATGTTCATGAGCAACTACTGCTCAAAGCAGCTACAGAGCAACTACAGCAAATTAAAGGTCTCAAAATTTATGGCATGGCAGAGCAAAAGGGCGCTTTGATTAGCTTTACTGTAGAAGGCACTCATGCCCTTGATATTGGTAGTATGCTTGATCTTAAAGGAGTTGCCGTTAGAACAGGTCACCATTGCGCAGAACCTGTCATGCAATATTTTAATGTCTCTGCCATGGTGAGAGCTTCTTTTGCTTTTTATAATACGATAGAAGATGTAGATCGTTTTATTGACGCCCTTAAAAAGATCGTAACTACCTTAAGAAAATAACTTACGTTTTATATTCCTTTTAATCCTGATTACCATTGAACGATCATGAAAGTTTCTTTACAGAAGGCCGCTCACTTTTTAACTTCTGCAGAGGTAGTAGCTCTTCCCACTGAAACTGTGTATGGCCTTGCTGCCTCTCTTCATCAACCTGCGGCCATTGAGCGCTTATTTGCTTTAAAAAAAAGGCCTGCCCATAATCCGTTGATTATTCATCTGCATTCAGCAAGTGAACTAAAAAAGTATCTCTTAAAAAAAATTCCTAAATTAAATGAGCTGATTTTAGCTTTTTGGCCAGGCCCCCTCACCATAGTTATACCGGTGGAAGAACAAAAAATTCCTGCAAAAGTAAGAGCTAATCTGGCGACCGCAGCTTTTCGGGTCCCAGATCACCCCCAAACGTTAGAGCTGATTAAAAAGGTAGGGCCTATAGTAATGCCTTCGGCTAATCTATCTGGTTCTCCTTCTGCTACTACCCCTTTTCATGTAGAAAAAGACTTTGGTAGTGATTTTCCAGTATTAGATGGAGGAAACTGTCAAAATGGACTAGAATCTACTGTTCTTTATTTTACAGAAGAAAAATGGGTAATTTTGAGACTGGGCGCTTTAACTGCTGAGCAAATAGAGGCAGTGTTAGGCTATCTACCTAGCTATTTGGTTTTTGAAAAAGAACAAGCAAAACCTCTATCTCCTGGTCAGCTGCTGCGTCACTATGCGCCTAAAGCAAAATTGTTGTTAGACAAAGACGCCCTTCAGCGCTTTCCTCCTTTTATTATTGGTTTTGAAGATAGAATTTATTCGTCTAACGCTACTATTTTATCTTTAGGGCCTAGCAACTCTTGTGAAATAGTGGCAAAAAATCTTTATCACGCTTTAAGAGAACTAGACATCAAACAAGCGAGCTGGGCCTGGGTAGATATGGATTTTCCTGATACAGGACTTTGGAAAGTCATTCGCGAAAGATTGCAGCGAGCTAGCCAATAAAGCAAAAACTTCCTGCTTATTTTAAGAGGCAGGTCGAAATAGCCTAATTAAAGAAGAGAGATAGTCCATCCACTGAAAACTCTCTTTGACCATTTGCTCTGTAAATAATTGCCATCCAAAATAGACGATTGTCAAAGCGAGTAAAGACTTTAAAGGCATCCCTAAAAATGTAATCTGCACTTGAGGAGCTAGGCGATTGGCAATGCCTAAAAAGAAATCGGTCATTAAAATCATAATAAGCGCAGGAGAAGCAAGCTGCGTACTTAAAATCATCACTTGGCCCATTAAATGAATAATCTCATTTAAAAAACCCTCATTATCTGTAAAAAAGGCAGAGTTTAAAAACTGTGTAGGCGATAAAACAGTGTAGGAGGTAGAAATCATTTCAATGAATGTAAATGGGCCATTCACCATGTAGAATAAATTAATAAGAAGAAGGTTGTAGAGCGTGCCTAAAGGAGATGTTTGGGTTTGGGTAGAAGGATCGCTCACCATTAAGCTAGAGGCCCCTCTTTGATGATCAATTAAGGCGCCGGTATTTTGCACAATAGTAAAAGGGATACTTACAAAATAACCCATTAAAAAACCAATTACTAATTCTTTAAAAAAGATCAAAAGTAAATTAAAATCTAAAGTAAGACCAGGAGGAGTTGCGGCAGCAAGTTGAGGTAAAAAGATAATAAAAATACAAAGCGCTAAAGCCACTTTTACGCTATGAGGCAAAACTTTTGCTCCAAAAAAAGGGGCTAAAGCCAAAATAGGAAGCATTCTAGCTAAAAACAAAAGCAATAAAGAGAGAAATGCAACCGGATCGCCTTCCGAAAAAGCAAGATTTGTATAAAGATCGACGTAACTATCACCCATAAATTAAATCTGCCGCCGTTACTGCTTAATGAGCAATGTCCATTGAGGAAAATTAACAAAAATATCAGTGGCAAAAGACATAATTTGCGCTCCCAGCCAGCTCCCCAGTACCATTAAAGTTAGTGTCACTGCAACAAGCTTTACAGTAAAAGAAAGAGTTTGCTCTTGGATTTGAGTGGCTGCTTGAAAAATCGCTACAATAATTCCAAAAAACATGCTAACTAAAATAGGCGGCGCAGAAAGAATGAGGATCAACAACATTCCTTGATAAGCCAGCTGTATTGCTTGCGATTGAAACATAAACGTTCTCCAAACTTTTCGGTTTACTGAAAGGTCTTCACTAATCCTTCTACTAGGATTGTCCATCCATCAAGCATTACTAATAAAAATAACTTTAAGGGCATAGAAATCGTGACTGGAGACAGCATCATCATTCCCATCGCTAGTAAGATATTGGACGTCACAAGATCAATTACAAAAAAAGGAATATAGATAAGTACACCTATTTCAAATGCCTCTTTTAGTTGTCCGGTAATATAAGTAGGGACTAAGACAATAAGATCTGTAGGCTTTAAAGCTTCTTTGTAATGCTCTGGCAAGCCTCGATAAGCTAGTCGATAAAAGATTGCTTGATGTTTAGGGGAACTGTTTTTTAAAAAAAACTCTCGTAGCGGCTCTATAGCAGCTGTAGCTACCGCAATTACATAAGTAGAAGAATCTGGAGAAAGAATAGAGTTTGGCATTTTAGCTTCGTTCATTACTGGCTTAGCAGCGTCATACATTTTGGTTGCAGTGGGATACATAATGAAGAGGCTTAGCATAAAAGCAACACCATTAATTACCTGATTAGGAGGCGCTTGCTGCACTCCTAACGCTGTTCTTAAAAGACCAAGTACCACTACAATCTTTAAAAAAGAGGTTAGAATCATTAAGATAAAAGGCATCAATGAAAGTAAAGAGAGCAAAATGCCTTGCGTGACCATAGAAGGTTTTTCTATTTCGCTGAGCCCTTCGGGAACAGGGGGAGAATTATTTTCTAACGGCGTAGAGTTAACGGATTTTGCGGTAAAATCTTTAGGTCCAGGAAATTTTTTCTTTTCGACTGCAGCTGCAGCTAAATAGCGGCTATCTACCTTTTCTGGCAGTAAAAAGGGCGCTTTACCATTTAACTCAAAGGTTTTTGCTTCTCCTTTGGCTTGCTCTGAATTTAAATTTTGCGGAACCATGCCTAAAATGGCTAACAAAATCAATGCTCCGATCACTACTTTCATAGAAAATAACTTTTTCCTAATCATGGCTACTGGCCGTTTGTTGAAGGTTGAGGGGCGGATTGCAAAAGCTTTTCAAATGCTTTTTCCAGTATAGACCAGCGATGGGTCATTTGAGCGTTGATAATTCCTACTTCTGTCTCAATCACGCAGCTACTAGGCTCAATATCATCGCGAGGCCGAATGGAAAGACTTTGTAAATCTTCAAAAAGTTCTTTGATTTGCGACTTGTGCTGCTCCACTCGCTTCCAATCCTCTTTATTCACAAAAATGACAATTTTTTTATGTTGCGCTACCGGACGAATATTGGCAGTAATGATGCTGATGATTGCATCTGGCGCAAGCTCAATTTCTTTGCCTACAATTTTTTTGGCAGCCTTTAAAGCAACGGGAAAGACCATTTGTTCTAACTGTTTATTCGCTCCGGCAATTGCCTCTTCTAATATAACTAGTTGTTCAGACCACTGCTTAAGCCCCTCTTCATACCCTTTTTTGAAGGCATTTTCTTTAATTAATTCACATTCTTCGGCTACTGTTTGATGGTACTTTTTTGCATCGACTTTTGCTTGTTCTACGAGTTCCATCGCTTGCATAAGGGTGGAAAATTCGCTAGCAGCCACAATTTTTTTTTGCGAGGCTAAATGAACTTTGTCACCATGAATCATGGTAAATAATTTTTTACTCATTTTCTAATCTTTTTTCAAAAAATTAATAACGTTAACAACATGTTGTCTTAAAAAAGAGGTAATCAAATGGTTTTTACCAGGATGAAACTGCTCTTGAAGGATTTTTCCTCTTCCTCGATCCAAAGTATGAGCAAGATGCCATACAAAATCTTGATGTTCTTCGCTAAGAGCTCTTGCCAATCTAGCAAGCCCTCTTTTGTGAATATTTTTTTTAATAGCAGCGGGTGAGCTTTTTGCTATATCAATTTCTATTGGTGGAGAAGAGAGCTTTTCCTTAGCATTGATACAAAGCTTTAAAAAATGAAATTCTTTAGGCGAAAGAGCGGTATAAATCTTTTTTAAGTGGTTTGGATTGACAATCTTACGAACATGGGCGGCCAAGTCATATAACCCTAAAAAATCTATTATTTCTACTAATTTTTCTTTATCCATTTGTAAAAGAATAGCAAGTTCACTTTGGGGTAAAAACTCGACTGGCAAAACCGACTCAATCTTTAAAAACTGAAACACCTTTGTTTTAAAAAAGTTTTTTATGCTCGAAGGCAAAAAGGTAAAAACTTTAAAGTCAGCCTGTAGTCCCTTTCTCTGAAAAGGCAAGAGAGAACTAATCAGCAGAGCTTTTATTTCGTCTGGAAAAATTTTTAAAGGCTCTTCTAACCAAGAATAGTGTAATTTTTCCAAAGTATGTTGATGCTGAAAAAGAAGAGGGGCAATTGCGCTAAATGGCAAATCTTGGGCGCTCAATTCTTCTTGAAATTTAGAAGGCAAAAATTTAAGTAACTCTTTTTTTTCACTGATTTCATAGCGATTGAGCAATACATTCAGTATTCTCAGTCCTCTAGTATTCATAAAGAGATACCTTATTTTTTAGTTGTATCTGTCTCTTCATCATCGCTTTCGTTTTCATCTTCATCCTGATCTTCATCCTCTTCTTCGTCATCCTCTTCGCTCTTTTCCTTTTCTTCACTATTTTTTTGCGCAGCTAAAGGCAACTCTACTAGCTCGTGCAATTGAACTTGATGAAAAGACATGAGTTTTTGAAGGCTTTTAGTCTTTTTGATAATAGGGGCGAACTTCCATAAAAAAAAGGCCAAGGTAAGTGTGAAAAGTAAAATCAAGAGAATAAACGTAAAGAAAATAGAGCGAAAACGAAAGAGCGAGTCTTGAGATACTGTCAGCGCCCATACAGTAACGAGTTGCTGATCATCTTCCCCGATGCTGGTTTGAAAGCCACTGGCGGAATCTCCATATTTTGCACGATCTCCTACAACTGTTACATTATCGTACTCAAGCCCATTGACGCTACTTGCTACTAGTCTTCGGATGCGAGTTTGTAAATGAGAGTTAGGATCATCAAGCACCCCATTGTGTTTTACAAAAACCGAAGCGGTAATTTTTTGTTTGGGAGCATTGGGATTTAAAGGGTCCTCTTCTGGAAAAGAGATACGCACCTCTGCATCCAGTACGCCATCAATTTTTCTAATAGTGTTGGCAATTTGCTCGGCTAATCCTTCTTGAAAACGAATTTTATCTTGCATTCCTGTAGGTACCAGCCCTACGTTGCTAAATAAACTCAAAAGACTTTGACTAGAGCGTCTAGGCAAACCTACCTGATTGAGTAGAGCCATCGCTTCATTTGCCTGCGTTTCTTCTACGCTAATATTCCATAAAACAACTTTAGAACCTCCGCCAGAAGCTGCTACTGCTTGCACCTTACTGGCATCAATTCCTTTATTGGATAAAAACACTAAAATTTCATTAGCATCTTTTTCATCTAATCCATTGACAATCACGCGCCTTGACTGACAACCAGTTAAAAAGCCTACAAATAAAACTAAAAGTAAAAAATGATATAAAACTTGTAATCGACTTTTAGCTGTTCTAGATGGCTGACCATTCATAATTTTCTCGATTCATCTTTGATAATTTTTGTTATTTTTAATGCTAGCAGAAGAAAGATTTTTGCTATAGGTCTATGTTTACTTTTTTTGCGCTAGCCACTATTCATTTATTAAATGAAGAATTTATTCTATTTAATAAAAAAATGAATAATTTTAAATTTCTAATCAACATTAGATGATTTTTTAAAGGGGTCGCAGTGATTATTGGTCGATGTTTCAGTTCTTTGATGGCTAACGATAATATTTTAACTCAACCTCAAATAGCCAAAGATCTATTTTTTTATGGTTTTTTATTAGAAAAGTTATGCGATAGGCCTTTAGAAAAAAAAGAAGCAATGCAATTAACTAAAAAAAAGTTCATCGACTATAAAAATTATTGCCAAGGCTCTAACCCTTTAATTTATAAACTTGTCATCAAAACCTATCTAGCTCATCAAAAGATAGCTTTCCTGCAAAAAAAGCAGCGTTTACAAGACCTCCCTCCAGCTTTCAACTCTTTTAGTTTGCCAACGGAAATGATTGCAAAAATCCTTGATCAATTAAACGAAAAAGAGGCCATTCCTTATATCAAAGCTTTTTCGCATTTTCCCTTTGCAGCATCTTTGTTAGCTGATTTTATCGACAAAAGAAAACTACCTATTTGCTATTTAAATCATTTTCCACAGCTTTTCTTTGCCACCTTTTTTCACCTTAAATACATTAATTTTAAAGATTGGTTAGGCGGATCAATAGCAGTACAAATGTGCCTGCAACATGCAGATAGCGTACAAGAGTTGATTTTAAGCGACAGCTACAATCTTCCATTTCCCAAAGGGTTAAAAACCAGGCAATTAAAAACAGTGGTCTTTGGTTATCACTATGATCAAGAGCTACCCGTAGATATCTGCTTTGACGAGCTTGAAAAACTGACTTTTGGCCACCGCTATAATAAACCATTGCCAAATTTGTGTTTAAATCGACTGAAGTATTTAGAATTTGGAACCATGTACAATCACCCTCTGCCAAAAAAAATAGAGTTATCCTCTTTGAAAGAGTTAGTATTTGGAAACCACTATGATAAGTCCTTTGCTGCGCAGATTCAATTAACTCAACTGGAAAAATTAACTTTTGGATCCTGTTACAATCAACTTCTACCCAGGACACTTCAATTAGACAAACTCAAATATTTAAAATTTGGAAATTTTTATAATACTGCCTTTGCGCCAGATATTGCATTTCGCAATTTACAAACCTTAATTTTTGGAGACTCCTATCATCAGCCTTTAATAGATACGCTTCATTTAAATTGCTTGCAGACACTTATCTTTGGTCATGACTATAATTACCCTTTGCCTAAAAAAATGGATTTAAAAAATTTGCAAGTTTTGCATTTTGGAGATAGCTATAATCAACCTATCGATCCTAAAATTAATTTAGAAGGGCTGCAAACATTAGTGTTTGGCCATGACTACAATCAGATGCTACCTGACTTACTTCCTATAAATAATTTACAAACTCTCATTTTTAGCCACTGTTATAACCAGCCTTTGCCAGAAAAGCTCCATCTGGAGCAGTTAAAAACTCTCCATTTTGGGGTGCACTACAACCATCCTCTGCCTAAAGGCTTAAAAATGCCAGCTCTTGAAGAGTTAAAGTTTGGCTGTTACTACAACCATCCCCTACCAAAAGAACTGAACTTATGCTCTTTACAAGTATTGGAGTTTGTGGGTAGTTATAACCATCCACTTAGCGCAGACCTTTTTCTACCTCAATTAAAAAAATTAAAATTTGGGGCTTTTTATAATTGTGCTCTTTCTAAAAATTTAAATTTAGAGCAATTGCAAACTTTAGAATTTGGAGCGCATTTTAACCACGCTTTACCAGAAGAGGTTTCATGGAGGCATTTAAGGAAACTCTCTTTTGGAGCAAGGTATAATCAACCTTTATCAGATAAAATTTACTTTGCATCTTTAGAAGAGTTAAGATTTGGTCAAAGTTATAACTGTGCTTTTTCCCATAGCCTTCAGTTGCCTAAGTTAAGGCAGTTAGAAGTTGGTAAAAAATATGATCATCCTTTTCCGGACTGGTTATTGGATCAATTAGATAGTTTTAAAATTTTGAATTAAGCTGCTGAAGTTGACTACTTAAGAAAACAAAAAAAAAGGGCTAAATTTATTTAAAAATTTAGCCCCTTAAACGAATCATAAAGCTGTTTTAATCAAATAATTAAGCAGCTTTAATCTTAATATCTACTCCAGCAGGCAGCGTTAAAGTTTTTAACGCGTCAATCGTTTTACTAGTAGGGCTTAAAATATCAATAAGCCTTCTGTGAGTACGAATTTCAAACTGCTCGCGCGATTTACGGTCAATATTAGGAGAGCGTAGCACTGTATATTTTTCAATACTAGTGGGCAGAGGAATTGGTCCTGCAATAGCCGCTCCCGTACGTTTTGCTGTTTCTACAATATCTGCTGTCGAGCGATCTAAAAGACGTTGATCATACCCTTTCAAGCGAATACGAATACGCTGCCTTGTTTGGGCTTTAGATTGCTGTTTTTCTTGTTTTGCCATAATACTTTTCACTCTACTTCTTAATGATTTCTTCTTGAATTTTTGTTGGAACTCGCTCAAAGTGGCTAGGTCCCATTGTGTAATTCGCGCGGCCTGAAGAAAGCGAGCGCAACGTAGTGGAATACCCAAACATTTCGCTAAGCGGGACTTCAGAGTGAACGATTACAGCGCCTTTTTGGTTTTCTTGACCAAGAATTTGACCACGACGACGATTAAGATCGCCGATAACGTCGCCCATATTGGTTTCTGGCGTAGTAACATCTACTTTCATAATAGGCTCTAAAATAACTGGCTTTGCTTTACGAGCCGCTTCTTTAATTGCCATTGATCCGCAGATTTTAAATGCCATTTCATTAGAGTCGACATCGTGATAAGATCCAAAAACAATATCGACAATGACATCTACTAATCCAAAACCAGCTAAAACCCCTGTAGAAAGGCCTTCTTCGATTCCTTTTATTGTGGGAGCAATATATTCCTTAGGAATAGATCCGCCTACAATTTTGCTAACAATTTCATTGCCTTTGCCTTTTTCATTTGGCCGAATCTCTAGCTCAACGTGAGCATACTGACCGCGACCACCTGACTGCTTGACAAATTTTGTTTGGCTAGCGCTTGGCATTGTGATTGTTTCTTTATAGGCTACTTGCGGTTTACCCACATTTGCTTCTACGTTGAATTCACGCTTCATGCGATCATGCAAAATCTCTAGATGAAGCTCGCCCATTCCAGCAATAATTGTTTGTCCTGTCTCTTCGTGTGTAGAAACACGGAAAGTAGGATCTTCTACTGCCAAGGACTGTAAAGCAGTTGCCAGCTTTTCACGATCGTTTTTGGACTTAGGCTCAATTGCCATGGAAATTACAGCTTCAGGAAATTCCATTTTTTCAAGAATGATTGGTCTTTTTGGCGAACAGAGAGTATCTCCTGTCGTCGCTTTTTTTAAGCCAATACAAGCAGCAATATCTCCAGTGAAAAACTCGTCTCTTTCTTCTCGTTTATTGGCATGCATTTCGAGCAGGCGAGAAATACGCTCTTTTTCACCTTTTGTTGTATTGAGAATCTCTTCTCCTTTAGGCAAAGTTCCTGTATAAACGCGCACAAAAGTTAAACGACCTACATAAGGATCGGTCATGATCTTAAATGCAAGCGCTGCTAATGGCTGATCGTCAGCAGGTTCTAATAAAAGCTCTTCTTCGGTATTTAAATCATGGGCTTTAATGACTCCACGATCTATTGGAGAGGGCATCCAGTTGACAACCGCGTCTAAAAGCTGTTGCACTCCTTTGTTTTTAAAGGCAGAACCACAAAGAACTGGATTAAATTTGTTTTCACAAACTCCTTTACGAATTGCTGCATGAATCTCTTCATGAGTAAGTGCATCTGGATTTTCTAAAACTTTTTGTAAAAAAGATTCATTACTTTCGTCCAAAGTTGCTAGTTCTTCTAAAAGATCCGAGCGCATTTTTTGACATTTTTCTAATAAATCTGCAGGGATATCTGTCTCTTCCCAGTCAGCTCCCATTGTTTCATCATTGAAGATATAGGCTCTCATCGTTACTAGATCTACAAGCCCTTTAAACTCCGCTTCTGCTCCAATTGGGCACTGCACAGGAATTGCATTTGCATGTAGTTTATCGCGCATGGTATGTACTGCATCAAAAAAATCAGCGCCCATACGGTCCATCTTATTGACAAAAGCAATACGGGGAACTTTATATTTATCTGCTTGGCGCCAAACGGTTTCTGATTGCGGCTCTACTCCAGAAACAGAGCAAAATAACGCAACTGACCCATCGAGTACTCTAAGAGAACGCTCTACTTCAATAGTAAAATCAACGTGGCCAGGCGTGTCAATAATATTGATTTTAGAGTTACGCCAATAGACAGTAGTAGCAGCAGAGGTAATTGTAATTCCTCTCTCTTGCTCTTGGGCCATCCAGTCCATAGTGGCAGCGCCCTCATGAACTTCCCCTATTTTATGCGAACGTCCACTATAGAAAAGAATCCGCTCAGTAGTGGTTGTTTTACCGGCATCGATATGAGCCATAATCCCAATATTTCGAACATCTTTAAGATGTTCTTTAGGAGGTCTTGCCATAAAATTATCTCCTTTTTACCACTTATAATGAGCGTAAGCTTTGTTTGCTTCGGCCATTCGATGAGTGTCATCTTTCTTTTTAATTGTTGAACCTTGATTGTTATAGCAGTCAGCAAACTCTGCTGCTAGCGCATCTTCCATAGAACGCCCTGGTTTTGAGCGAGAATAGTTAATAATCCAACGCATTGCCATTGAAGAACGGCGATTAGCAGGAATTTCAATCGGCACTTGATAAGTAGCGCCGCCGATTCTTCTAGATTTTACTTCCAAAGCAGGCTTGGCATTTTCTAGTGCTTGCTCGAAAGCTTCTAAAGGGTTTTCTGCTTTAATTTTTTTAGCAAATTTATCAATAGCATTGTAAACGATACGACGAGCCACTGACTTTTTGCCTTGTTCCATTACTTTATTAATAAATTTTGCTAAAACCAAACTTCCATAAAGAGGGTCTGGATCTATTTGTCTTTTTTCTGCACGATGTCTTCTTGACATGATTTCCTCAAATGAGTGTTTATCGAGTATAATTAGGAGATCTTTAGTGATTCACCTGAACTTGGAAATCTTATGATCGATTTCTTGAGACCTGTGCGTGATTTAAGTTTTAGCTGATTAAAACACAAATCACGAACCAGGATAATCATTTTGCAATATCCTAGTGTTACTTTTTAGGACGTTTTGCCCCGTACTTTGATCTTCCTTGTTTACGGTCTTTTACAGCCGCACAGTCTAATGCTCCACGCACAATATGGTAACGCACACCAGGTAAGTCTTTCACACGACCGCCTCTGACAAGCACAATACTGTGTTCTTGTAAGTTATGACCTTCTCCCCCAATATAGGCGATTACCTCTTGACCAGTAGAAAGCCTTACCCAAGCTACTTTACGCAAAGCAGAGTTAGGTTTTTTAGGTGTTTTTGTTTTTACTTGCAGACAGACGCCGCGGCGTTGTGGACAACTTTGAAGCGCTGGCGACTTGCTACGACGCTTCTTTGGCTCCCTTGGCTTGCGAACGAGTTGTTGAATAGTCGGCATATAAGCCTTCTCCTTACATATTCAGATTTAAAAAAGCTTAAGACTCCCTCTAAAAAATTTATTTAGAAAGGATCAAGGTAAGTATAGAAAAAAAATTGATTTTTGAAAAGCAATCCTTAAAAGAAAAAATAATTTCTAATTAAAAGGTGTTTTTTTAATAACCAAAAAAATAAAAAAAATCTATTAATCATAAATTAACTTAATTATTTTTAAAAGATTAAAAAAACAATTTTTATTTTTAAAAAAAATCCGCTCTTATTGATTGCCTTGTGTTTTCGTAAAGTAGAAGGCAAGATCTCAGAAATAAACCATGAAATTTATTTTTTAAAAGAGAGCGTAAATCAGTTAAGTGAAAAAATAGACCACCAGATAAAATGCGCACAAAGCTTATGCAATAAGTTTTCTTTATAGTAAAAAAACTTTTTTAGCAAAAATTAAAAGACAACTTAAGTTTTTATAAGTTTAAAGAGGTTCTCTTTTTAGCGCTTGCAGGTTTTTTAATCCAAAACTTTTTAAAAAGCGGCTAGTTGTTACATACAAGCCAGGTCTTCCAGGCACCTCTAACTTTCCTTGCTGCTCTATTAGTTCTCTTTCTAAAAGTTGAGCCACAATTGCTGAGGAGTCAACGCCTCGAATCGCATCAATTTGGGGCCTTGTGACCGGCTGGCGATAGGCAATAATCGCTAACACTTCCGCCGCTGCTTGTGATAGTTTATCTTGGCGGCGCTGATGGAGGCTTTGTAAATAAGGAGCATACTTTTGATGAGTGCGTAAAATGTACCCTTCTGCAATTTCTTCTAGTTGATAAGATCTATTTTGAGAAATAAATTGTTCTTTTAGCTCTTCTATCAATACCTGCAGCTTTTTAGATGGCAGAAAATAGAAATTTTGGATAATTTCGCGAATTTTTTCTAAAGTTAAAGGCTCACAAGAGCTAAATAAAAGCGCTTCAATAACGCTTTTAATGTGCCCTTCCATTTTTTCGCTTATCTCTTTTAAAGACTCACTTCCTTGTGAATCTACCTTCTCTTCTTTATTTAATTCACAATCTAATTCACAATCTAATTCATAGTTAAATAGATTAATTTCTTTGCTCATGATCTATTTTCTCTCTTTTTTATCACCATCACTTTCTCCTCTTTTCGCTCTTTTTCTACTCTTATCTCGCCTATCTTCATTAACTCAAGCAGCGCCAAAAAAGTAACGATCATCTCTAAACGACTCTTATTGCCTGCAAAAAAATCATTTAAAGAACATTTTTCCGTTTTTTGAAAAATTTTTTTGATTGCTTTTATTTTGTCGCTCACTTTCCAGGGCTCTTCCTCAATGGGAGCTGGAGAAAAATTTTTTTTCGCTAGAAGGGATTGAAACAATGTTTTTAAATCTTCTGCACAAAGATGCTCTACACCTGTGCTACGTGGCAAATTTTTCTCAGGTAATTTAGGTCGGTAATAATGGTTGAGCTGATTGGTATAGAGCTGACTGAGTTCTTTACTGCTCTCTTTAAATTTACAATAATCAATCAGATGATAAATCATTTCAAATTGAGGATCTTCTTCTAAAGAAACTGTTTCTAACTCTTGTTTTGGTAAAAGCATTTGGCTTTTTAAAAAAAGAAAGTAGGCCACCGTACCGACAAATTCTGCTCCTAAATTTAACTTCTCTTTTTGCTGTTTATATAACTCTTGCAAACACTGGTTTACTAATTCAAATAAAGAGATTTCATGAATGTCGATCTCATTTTTTTGAATGAGAGAAAGTAAAATATCTAAGGGGCC
The DNA here is from genome assembly GCA_950054535.1 of uncultured Chlamydiae bacterium. GTDB lineage: Bacteria > Chlamydiota > Chlamydiia > Chlamydiales > Parachlamydiaceae > CATLPS01. The sequence continues at coordinate 15,950 of CATLPS010000026.1, forward strand.
TTCAAAACTTTTTAAAGAAAAGTGGATAGAATAGATATTCATGAATAGAACAAGCCAATATTTTTATAATTTAGTCAAAAAGCGTTTTTATCATAAAAAGTCCATGCAATGTTGGCTAGCTTTAAATAATGAGTATCATTTTGCAAAAGTAAAAAGGTTGTGATTTTATTAAAGACCTCCTATTTTTTGAAAAAAGTCATTCACTATGTAAAAGGACCTGATAAATGCTTAAATACGCTCTTTTTTCTCTATTTTTTTCTTGGTCCTTGCATGGTTATCAACAAGAGCTTTTAAAGCCTTCTGATATTCAGCAAATCATGACACAAATTCTCGATCAGCACCTAGGTGATAAAGCAATGACAAAAGAGCTGCTAAAAAGCTCGGTAAAAGCCTATATTCACCAGTTCGACCCCGATCGCAGTTACTTGCTGCAAAGCGAAGTAGCTCCTTTTCTTTTTCCTTCTGAGCAAATGCTTTCGCAGTTTCTAGCCAGCTACAAACAAGGAGATTACCAATTTTTTACCAGCTTAAACCAAACTGTACGAAAATCAATTCTACGCTCTAGACGCCTTCGTAAGATAATGGAAACAGATCATTTCCATCAATTATTTGAAAACTTTCCACACTCTACTCACTTTTATCAATATGCTAAAAATGAAGAAGAGTTAAAAAAACGCATTCAAGAGCATATAAAAGCCTATATTGCTATTCAAACTAAACGCTATGGAAACAAACTTGACGCCAAACGCAAAGCATTTATTTTACAAAAGTATGAAGAAAATACTATGGATAAGGAAAATGAATATCTTTATCAAAATGATCAAGGACAAACCCTACCTAAATTAGAGCAAGAAAATCTCGCCACTTTACATATTTTAAAAGCACTAACCAGTAGTTTAGACTCGCACACCTCTTTTTATGAAAAAAAAGAGGCCTATGAAATGCGTATGCATCTACAAAAAGAGTTTCGGGGATTAGGTTTAGGCTTTGAAGAAAAACCAGAAGGGATTACCGTAACTAAAATTTTGCCAGGTAGCCCTGCCGCAAAAAGCGAACGTATTCAGGTAGGAGATCTACTTCTCTCTATTAATTCTCACTCAACAAATCAGCTCTCTTTTGAGCAAGTGGTAGCGCTTTTACAAAACGAAAAAATAGACTCCTTTAAACTGGAGTTTAAAAGAAAACAAAGCGAAAACAGCTCGAAGGTTTATACGCTAACTCTGCAACCTGCTATCATTGTCTTAAACGATGACCGGGTAGATGTCAGTGAAGAGAAGTTTGGCGATGGCACGATTGGGATTATTCGGCTACACTCTTTTTATCAAGGAACAGATGTAAGTAGCGAAAAAGATGTAAAGGACGCTATTTATCAACTCGAGAAAAAAGGAAATCTAAAAGGACTCATTCTTGACTTAAGAGATAATCGTGGTGGTTTTCTTACCCAAGCAATTAAAGTAGCTGGCCTCTTTATTACAAATGGCGTGATTGTCATTTCAAAGTATGCAAATGGCGAAGAGCGCTACTACCGCGACTTAGATGGAAAAGTATTCTATGATGGACCGTTAGTGGTGCTCACTTCTAAAATAACTGCTTCTGCAGCGGAAATTGTGGCGCAAGCTCTGCAAGACTATGGCGTGGCTTTAGTAGTAGGCGATGAGCATACCTATGGCAAGGGCACTATTCAAACTCAAACAGTTACCGATAATCAAAGCTCTTCTTATTTCAAAGTGACAGTAGGAAAGTATTATACTGTTTCAGGAAAAACACCGCAAAAAAATGGCGTGCAAGTCGATATTGTAGCGCCTAGCCGCTGGCAACACATTGAAGTAGGTGAAAAATATGCCAATACTGTAGAGGCCGATGCGATTATCGACTCCTTTAATGATCCTTTAAAAGATATTAAATCTGAACTTAGGCCCTGGTTTTTGAAATACTATATTCCTAAACTACAACATAGAACAAGTTTTTGGCGCGAGCAGCTTCCCACTTTAAAGAAAAATAGCCAATACCGTATTGCTAACAATAAAAACTATCAATACTATATTAAGGGCGGCCAAGATGTCACAGAGGACTCTGATGATTTGGATTGGAGCGCTAAAAAATCCAATATCAATGGCGGCGAAGATGATTTGCAACTCAAAGAAGCTGTGGATATCATCAAAGATATGTCTATACTTTATGCAGCGCCTAAAAGCGAGAAATAGATG
>CATLPS010000027.1 GCA_950054535.1 uncultured Chlamydiae bacterium
AGAAACAGTAGCAGCACAAAGAGCAGCAGAAGCACAAAGAGCAGCAGAAGCACAAAGAGCTGCAGAAGCACCTGCATCTACCTCAATTTGGGGTGCACTTAGTGATTTTGTTAGAGGTAAATAATCTATTTCTAAGGCCTGGTTTTACTCCATAAAATTAGATTGGAGTTTATCATCTAAAAAACAAAAAGAGGGAGCAAATAAAAGCTCCCTCTTTTTTTAATAATTTTTTATTTCTTGTAAAAAAATGTTGTTACAATTAATTTAATTTATTTCACTATTCTTAGTATAAATAAGAATAAAAAGAGAGCGTCATGCAAATTAATTCCAGTTTAAAGCCCTTTAGTTTTTCAGAAAAACTTCTTTTTAAAAGTTTTCAAGATAAAAAGTTAGATGGTCAAGTCATAAATAAATCTTTTGAGTTAAAGAACAAAGGTATTATTGACAAAATAGAGCATCTTTTTAATGAGCTACTTATCTATTTAATAGTGAACGCACAAAAACGTCACGATACCACAGACCAATTTGAAAAGCTTTTTACCAATTTGACTAGTTATTACAAAAACAATACAGAACTTAAAGAGATAGATTATAAAGTTTTAGCGTTAATAGAGATGAAAAAAGGTTGTACGCAACAGTCAATAGACGAATTTATGAAGCGTGATCAAGAAATTGAAGAAGTTGCTAGCTTTTATTTAGAGGTGTATAATAAAAGCTCACAAGCTTTGCAACAAACTACAGAAAAGATAGAAGCCATTAAAAAAGAGATGGAAAAGCTCCCGGGAAAGCCACTAATAACAACAGATGGAGCAACCGCTTTCTTGCGGCAAGCAGAAGGTTCCTTTGGAGCTATTAAAGAATCTTATGAGAGCTCTCGTAATGTTATATTTAAGCCTTTTAAAGATTTTCATTTTTCAAAAGCTCTGCTTTCATCTTTGGATGTCTTAAAAACAAGGGCACTAGAAATGCAAAAAGCACATACAAGCTTTCAAGCTCAGCTATATCTTGCGCAATTAGCCGCAGCAAGAGCGCAAGAATCTGCTAGACAAGCCGCTCAAAGCCTAAGCGTGTAAAAAAAACTATTAGGAGTTTTTATTTACTAGATAACTTTTAATCAGGTGAAAGCTTATCCCTGCAAAAGTGAGTAAAATGCAACCAAGCGTTTAAAAGAAGGTGGAAAAAAGAGAAGCCAAAAGGCTTTTCTTTTTTTATTTGATCTTAAAAAATTAAAGAGGTTTGTTTTTTTAGTGAGGTTTTATTTCATCTTTAGATTTGCTATTAAAGCGCTATCCCTCTACGCTATTTATAGTTAAGAAAATAGATAGATGGAAACTTATTTACAAGGATTTGGGTTAATTACTAAATGAAATTATGGATGAAAGTGCTCATTGGACTGCTGCTAGGGGTAGTATGCGGCCTTATTCTAGGAGAGTCAGCGCTCTATCTCAAGCCTTTAGGCACACTGTTTTTAAACTTGATCAACATGATCATTATTTTGTTGATTTTTTCTTCCATGGTGGTTGGGGTCAACAAGATTCACGATCCGAGTAAACTTGGCCGCGTCGGTGGCCGGGCTATCTTCATCTACTTTACTACCACTCTCATTGCTATTGGCATGGGGCTTTTTCTGGCTAATTATTTAGGTTTAGGAGAGCAGCTTTCTTTAAGCGCTGCTCAACTTGAAATGGTCTCTCCTTCTATTGGAGAAATCTTAATAGCGATTGTTCCGAGCAATCCAATCGCCGCTATGGCAAATGGCAACATTTTACAAGTCATTGTTTTTGCCCTTTTTATTGGTATTGCCATCAATTTTTCCGGTGAACAAGGACGTCCTTTACTAGCCGTGCTAGACTCCTTAGCCGATGTCATGTATCGCTTGACATCCTTGATTATGGAGCTCTCTCCTTTGGGCGTGTTTGGGATTATGGCCTGGGTGACAGGAACTTTTGGAGTAGCCCTACTTCTTCCTTTACTGAAGTTTTTAGCTTGTTATTGTTTAGTCTGTCTATTGCAAATCCTCTTGGTCTACTATAATCTACTGCACTTTGGCGCGCGTCTCTCTTTTGTGCGCTTTTTTAAAGGGATGAGCGACGCTCTTATGATCGCCTTTACGACTTGTAGCAGCGCTGCTACACTGCCAGTGGCGATGCATTGCGCTCAAGATAATTTAGGGGTTTCTAAAAATATCTCCAGTTTTGTCTTTCCTTTGGGATTAACTTTTAATATGAACGGTACGGCCATTTTTCAAGCCATGAGCGCAGTTTTTTTGGCAAATGGTTATGATATCGAGCTTGATCTTGCAAGTTATACAAAACTAATTTTGACCTCTGTGCTATCAGCAATTGGAACTGCCGGTGTGCCCGGTGGCGGGTTTATTATGTTGTCGGCCGTTCTCTCTTCTGTGGGCATTCCTTTAGAAGGGCTTGCCATCATGGCCGGAGTAGATCGCATTCGAGAGATGTTTTCTACCTTTCTTAATATCTTAGGTGACTCTGCTGTCACCGTCTATGTAGCTACTAAAGAAGGCGAACTAGACGAAAAAATCTTTTACCATAGTGAAATCGCAGCAGTTAGTTCTTAACTTTTTCCTTTGACTTTAAATAAAAATAGAGGAGATGATATTTACTTCACTTTTTTATGAAGTAAAAAATAAAAGGAGAAAAAATGAAAAAGAAACTATTTGTTCTTTCACTATTTGCGGCACTATTTTGTCAAAGCTTTTTAGCAGCAGAGAGCAGCTGCAGTCAATTTAAGGAAGAGGTAGAGACGCTGCTTTCCGATCTTGATTCTGCCGAGTCTAGTTTAGAAAAAAACTTAATACGAAAAAAGTTGTTAAAGTCCAATTTAGATTTTTTAGCTCAGCAAGTAAAAAAACAGATCAAAAAGCTAGAGAAAAAATTAGAAAAATGCGCGGAAAAATTGCAAGACGCCAAAGATAGCAAGCAAGCAAAACGCATGAAAGAAGAGATGAAAGAGCTAACTGCAAGATTAAAAAAGTTAAAAGACTCTTTGGTTGGTAGTTCTTAAAAAAATCTTTGATCAGCTATTTTTAAAAATAAAGAAACTTAAAAAAAATCTTTTAAGTTTCTTTTTTATTTTACTGCCAATTAGCCCTATTTAAATTTTAATATTCAAAGCTTATTTATTGAATCAATCACTACTAGCTTAATTTTATAGCTGAGTAGAAGAACTATAGCCTGCTTTTCCATCAAAATGAAATAGATATTGCACCTGCGTCACATCCAATTGATCTTCTGCTAGTTGAGCTAAGAAACTAGCAATTTGTTTTGCTCCCTGTTTTTCTTGCTTACTTAAAAAGAAACGGCAGCGATAACAGTCTACACAAAAAGTTTCTTTCATCTCTCCTGGCCATACTTTAGCGCCGCGATTACTAATCATCTCTAGCTGCAGCTGCTGCTTGGCTAGTCGCTTGAGCGCATCTGCAAGCTTTTCAGCGCTTTGCTGCCACTCAATAAAAATATCGGCTCCCATCAGCTCTTTTTGCTTTACGGGCGCAGTTGGTTGCGTTTTTAATGAGAGGGGAGAGGAAAGGTCATAATGAACAGCCGGTAGAGTAGTAGGTTGTTGTCCTAACCTTTCTACCACTGCCTGGGCAAACTCTTTTGTGCCTACTTTTTGCTTGCTACTTCCTTCACGGTAGAGGTCATAAGTATGAATGCCTTCTTCAATTGTCTTCAGCCATGCATTGTGAATGAGCGTTGCTGTTTGCGGCTGGCCGAGATGAATTAACATAAGAACACTAGCTAAAATGAGGCCCGATGGATTTGCTAGATTTTGACCAGCTCTTCTCGGTGCAGAGCCATGAATGGCCTCAAACATAGCTCCGTGGCTGCCAATGTTGGCCGACCCTGCCATGCCAACCGATCCGGCAATTTGAGCAGCTACATCGGAAAGAATATCTCCATAAAGATTGGGCATAACAATCACATCAAAAGCCTCTGGCGTATCGGCAAGCTTAGCGGCGCCAATATCGACAATCCAATGTTCTTTTTCTATTTGAGGATACTCTTTACCTATCTCTTCAAAAACTTTATGAAATTGGCCATCAGTCATTTTTAAAATATTGTCTTTACTAAAGCAGGTAACTTTTTTTCTTCCCTGTTGCAAAGCATATTCAAAAGCATAGCGAATGATTTTTTCGCTGCCTGGCCGGCTGATCATTTTTAGCGCTTGATAAGTCTCTGCTGTCTGTTGGTATTCAATGCCTACATATAAATCTTCTTCATTTTCCCGAATGATTACTACATCCATATCGGGATGTTTTGTTTTGACAAAAGGGGAGTAGGCTACGCAGGGACGTACATTGGCATAGAGCCCTAAAGAGGTTCTCACTGTTACATTTAAGCTTTTAAATCCGCCTCCTTGCGGAGTAGTGATAGGAGCTTTTAAAAATGCTTGCGCGCGGCGGATCGTCTCCCATGTTTTTGCGGTAATACCAGAGGTTTCTCCTTGAAGATAGACTTTTTCGCCAATCTCTACTTTTTCAATATCGATATTTGCTTGAGCCGCTTTTAAAATTTGCAAAGTCGCTTGCATAATTTCAGGCCCAATTCCATCGCCTTCTGCCACTGCGATTAACGGTCTATTGCTCATGGGATGATCCTTTTTTGCACTAATAAAAAGCGGCTTTTTTCTAAGGTAGCATCGCTTTTTTTAAAGGTTTAAAAACTTGAGCCTAATCACTTATTAGTTTAAAATCTAGTTCTAACCTAAAAAAAAGTAGTGATCGTTGCTATGTTAAAAGAGCTCGTCAAAAAACAGCAAAATTACACTAACCATTTTTTTGATACATTTAATTTAACGCAGCTACAGCAGATCATTGACCTATTATTAAATAGCGCGGGAATGATCTTTTTTACTGGAGTAGGCAAAAGCGGTATGATCGCTAAAAAAATTGCGGTCACTATGGCATCGACTGGCACAAAAGCGCTTTTTTTGTCTCCGGTAGATGCTTTGCATGGCGATATTGGAATGGTTTCTGCGGCAGATAGTTTTATCCTGTTAAGCAAAAGCGGAGAAAGCGAGGAGCTCCTTCAGCTGGCGCCGGCTATTAGAAAAAAAGGAGCGCAAATCATTGGTCTTCTCTGTAGCAACCAGTCGCGTCTCAAAAAACTATGCGATTACACTTTGCAGCTGCCTTTTCAGTCTGAGCTTTGTCCTTTTGATTTAGCTCCTACCATGTCTACTACTTATCAGCTTTTAGTAGGCGATTTGATGACGGTAGCTCTTATGAAGCATAAACAGTTTACTTTAGATGACTATGCTCTCAACCATCCCGCTGGTCGCATTGGCAGGCGTATTGTCACGCGCGTGCAAGATTTAATGTTAAAAGAAGAGCGCATCCCTTTTTGCCATTCCGAGCAGCTGTTAACGGATCTACTCTACGAATTAACAGATAAGCGCTGCGGCTGTTTGTTAGTGGTGGATGAGGCAAAAAAAATAAAAGGTATTTTTACAGATGGAGATCTAAGGCGTGCTTTACAAAAGCATCGCGCAGAAATTTTTACCAGGTCTATTGGCGAGTTAATGACAAAAGCAGTGCAAACTACCTCTCCTCAAATGCTTGCAATAGAAGCGCTAAAAATGATGGAGGCCAATCCTATTCAAAGGCTGTCTGTTTTACCGGTAATCGATGAAGAAAAAAAAGTGGTCGGTCTTTTACACATCCACGACTTAGTGCAAAGCGGAATTTAAAAAAAGTTTCAGTTACTAGTGGTTAAAATTTAACGAGGTTTCAAGAGCTGGCACTTTCTGTTTTTGCAAAAACTAATTTGTTAATTTCTTCAAAAGAGCGCTTACTGAAATAGAAACAGAAGATTTTCTTTTTTTTTGCGTCTATTTGTACAAAATTTTTTTTAAGGCGAGCAGGCAAATAGGGCGGCCAGTTTTTTAATTGAAAAACAACTCCATAACGCAGTGGATCAGATAAAAAATAGATGGCCTTTATGGATGGAAAATCCAAAGTTATTTGAGGGTGACCTTTCACCCAAATTTGTAAATGAGCCTCTTGTACTTTTAAGCCCTCTTTTATTTCGTTAGGGCAGTTTTGTAAACGCGTTAACTGGCGATAAGGCAGAAGGCCATATGTAATGAAAAAAAAGGCGATCAAGTAGAGCAGCCATCCCAAAGGCTGTAAAAAATAAAGAGGTAAAAAGGTGCCGCTAAAGATCAGTAGTAGCGTACCAAATAGCGCATAAAGAAAACCTTGAAATAAATTTTTTTTCAGGCAAAAAGAGGAAATAGCAGTGCGCACGTGGAGACAATGGCTCATTTTTTCTCCTTTAAAAGTGGCAAAAGAGCAAAATTTTTTGCATCGATAAAATGGAGCATCAATTATAGTTTTTGTAAATAGTAGGCCACTTTTTAAAAAAAAGAGCAGAGGCCTTTTTCTTTAAGTACAATTCTTTACCTTTTAGGCAATATGTATCTACACAATTTATTGATCATAATTACATTTGTGCTGGGTTATTTTCTGATCACTATTGAGCACAAAATAAAAGCAAATAAAACGTCTGTTGCTTTGATGATGGCAATTATTTGTTGGGTGTTACAGTTCACCAACCATTTCCACACATACGAATATAATTTAGTCCATTTTCAAGAGCACTTGAGTAGCATTAGTCAAATCATTTTTTTTCTTTTAGGCGCGTTGACTATTGTAGAAGTAATCAGCATGCACAAAGGTTTTCATCTTATTTTAAACTATATCAATATTCGTAATAAAAAAAAGCTTTTATGGTTTATTGGACTCATCTCTTTTGGGCTTTCGGCAATTTTAGATAATTTGACTACTACTATTATCATGGTAACATTGCTGCGCCGTATGTTGCCAGAAGGAAAAGATCGCCTTCTTTTAGGTGGAGCAGTAGTAGTTGCAGCAAACGCAGGGGGAGCATGGACGCCTATTGGCGATGTTACTACGACAATGCTCTGGATTGGCGGTCAAATCTCTACAGTAAATATTATGCAAGTACTGATTGTGCCCAGTATTGTTTGTATGGTCGCAGCTCTTTTTTGTATCAGTTTTTATTTAAAAGGAGAGTTTGCGCCTCAGCTGAGCAGTGAAGAGGAAAAAATAGAACCTTTTGGATCGACCATTTTTTGGATGGGGGTCTGCTGCTTGATTTTTGTTCCTTTTTTTAAGATTTTAACAGGTCTTCCTCCTTTTATGGGAATGTTATTTGGCTTAGCGCTGCTATGGTTATTTACTGATATTGTTCATAGTGAATATGATAATCGGCAGCATCTTCTCGTTCCGCATATCATGACTAAAATCGATGTCTCAGGAGTGCTTTTTTTCTTAGGAATTTTGCTTTGTATTGACGCACTTAGCACAGCTGGCCTATTAAAAAGCCTCTCTATTTGGATGGATCAAACGATTGGCAGCCCCTACATTATTGCCATGGCTATCGGTATTGCTTCTGCCGTAGTGGATAACGTTCCTTTAGTAGCCGCTGCAATCGGCATGTACGATATTGCCCAATACCCAGTGGACTCGACATTTTGGGATCTAGTTGCTTATTGCGCCGGAACAGGAGGTAGTATTTTAGTGATCGGTTCTGCTGCAGGAATTGCATTTATGGGACTGGAAAAAGTGGACTTTTTTTGGTACTTTAAAAGAGTGGGCAGCTCCGCACTAGTAGGTTATTTTGCAGGTATTATCGTCTACTTTTTAGGCTAAATTATTCCTACAACAGAGATAGCTTTGGTTATCTCTGCCTTCTTCTCTTCCATCTTTTAAAAGTTTTTTGCTATAGCTACGCTGTAAAAAATTTGATTAGTTTAGTTTAAGTAAAACTAGGTGAGAAAAAATAGGTAATTAAAGGGAGTTCCTCTTTATAATCGCTATCAATTTCATTTTTTTATTTGGTTTTTGTAAAAAATCGTGTAAGCTTCTTTAAGCTTTAATCTTAAAAAACTTGCTGTTTAAAAATAATAATTTACCTTTTTTAAAAGGTTTGTTTATGGCTTAAATTTTGAACAATAAAAAAATAAATATTAAAAAAGTAGCTTTATAAAATGTGTGAAACAAATCCATCATGGCTGCTAGAAAGCGAAAGTGATAAAAAAAAAGAATTGGAAAGAGAAGTTTCTACTCTATCCTTGCGCTTTCCTTTGTGGTTTGATGAAAGATTAAAGCAAGGAGCGCAGCGGCTAAAAGCAAATAGCTCCATGCATTTTTTAAAAGAGCGCTCCTCTTTTCACTTAAAGCGCCTAGTGCTCGTTCAATTTTTTTTACAAAAAAGAATCGAAGCCTCATTTAATAAAAGCATTCCTAGCACAGATCACTTTTTTTTAAAAATTTTTCGCTCCTCTTTTAGAGTTTGTATCGCTTTGGCTTTTTTTAATAGCCATAAAGTGGCTAAGCAGACACTGGTAAAAATCATTCAAGTATTACTACCCGGAATCTCAGAAGTGCCAAACTCTTCTTTTTTATGGCAACATCCTGATTTTCCTTATCAATTTTGTTATTTAGAAGTGCAAAAAATGCGTGGCGTAGAGCTAACTGCGCAGGAGCTAAAAAAAATAGAAAAATCTTTAAAAGAGCAGCTTCGCACTATCTCTCCTTTAACCCCTGCACTTTTTTGGCCCTACAATGAAGAGGACTCTTTTCGTCAAGTCGAGCTGCTTTTAAAACAAATTGATAAAAAAAGTGATCTGCCACATGTCTCTATTCAGTTTCAAGAACAGACCGGAGCATCCTTGGAGTTTTTAGTGCATCTAGCTCGCCCTCAAGCCGCAAATTCATTGCAGACTACTTTGAAAAAACTCCCTGATTACCTCAACTTTTTTTGCCATTTTGAAGCGGTGTTTAAACGCCCTTTTCCCATTGAAATCGGAGCATTTGCTTTAAAAGTTCCATCTCACGCTTTTGATACCAGAGACTCTATTAATTTACTGTATGCTAGGCGTTATGTAATGAAGTATTTAGAAGAGGCGCTAGGAAGTTTACGCGATTATAATGGAGGGCTATTTGAAAAGCAGCAGCAACATTTTGAGTTTTTGCGGGGCGCTTTAGCAGATAAAATTCCACTATTTGAATTTTTTGCCGAAAAACTTTTTTATGCTCTGCATCCGGTAGAAAAAAGATTAATGCTGAGTGAAAAAGATGCTGAAGAGCTTTTTGAACTTTTTTCTTTACTACTTCAAGAAAGTGGAGTCACGTGTAAAATCTCTTCTGCCAATCAAGCGCTTATCATGCGCTCGCTAAAAAATGTAGAGCTGAGAGACTTAAGCCATTACTTTCAAAATTCAGATAACATTCATTGTCAAGCCCAGTTTAGTTTGGGAGGAGAGGTCTATTTTTGCGCTTTAGGAGAAAATATTTCTGCTTTACTTGCTAGTATGCCTCAAGAGCCAAAAATGGAGCGCAAAATATTGCGTCTATTTTTTGAAGAGGGCCGGCCTGCTTCGCTAAATCCTTACTATTCTGCTAGTGATATGCGTTGTCGTCTTCTCAGCAAGTTGCTCTTTGAGGGTTTGACTCGCCTTGATAAAGAGCAAAAGCCGCTACTAGCAGCTGCACTAGAGTGTCAAATTTCAGAAGATCAAAAACTATATACTTTTAAGTTGCGGCCCAACTACTGGTCCAATGGTGAGCGCGTGACGGCAATGGATTATGCAAATAGCTTAAAACAAGCGCTGAAAAGCCATTTTAGCCACCCAGAAATTTATGATGTTATTAAAAATGCCAAGAATAGGCGGCAGGGGTGTCTATCGAGCAAACTTGGGGTAAGGGCTTTAGATAGTCAAACTCTACAAGTGGAGCTAGAATATCCAGACCCTGATTTTTTGCAGCACCTAGCTCAGCCTTTCTTTTTTCCTCTTTTTGGCTTGATCCAAGAGCCAAAGTGGTTCAATGGCCCTTTTTTAGTGCGCAAACAAAGCGAAGAGTCTATTTTACTAGAAAAAAATCCTTATTATTGGAATAGCAACTCACTTTTTTTTGAAGAAATAGAAGTACAACTAGCGCAAGATCTTAGTAGTTTAAGTACTCTTTTTTTAAAAAGAAAGCTAGATTGGGTAGGCGATCCTTTAAGCGCTCTGTCTGCCTCTTTTTTACAGCGCTTAATAGACAAAAAAGAGTTAAGATGCCAAGAGGTGAGCCGCGAATTTATTCTCTCTTTTAATACTACACACCCGGTTCTCTCTTCTGCATTGATTAGGCGAGCTCTTAGCGGTGTGATTGATCGCTCCTTTATTTGCCAAGAAATTTTTCCTTTAAATAGCGCCAGCTTTAATCCACTGACAATAGAGGAATCACAAAAAATTTTTAGGGAGGGCTTGCAGCAGTTAAAGCTTAGCTTAGCAGATCTTCCGCCTTTTATTTTAAGCTATTCGCATCAAGAAAGACGGGAAAAGCTAGCGCTTTACTTAAAAGAGTGTTGGCAAAAACAACTCGGAATTACTGTGCAGGTGGAAAAGACGGAATGGAACCAATTTAGAAATCGCTTAGAAAAAGGGTGGTTTGATATTGCAATGACTATTTGCGATACTAAAGGAAATCATTCTACTCAATATTTAAAAAAGTTAGAAGGACCAAGTTCTTGGAATTTTTCAAAATGGATCCATCCGCGCTATCAGTCACTATTGGCAAAAGCGGATCAAATAGAAAATGAATCAGAAAAAAAAGGATTAATTGAGCAAATTAAAACACTCTTAGCAGAGGAGCTTCCTTTTACTTCTCTCTTTAAATATACGCATCTTTATGCGCACGCTCCCCATTTATCGGGTTATTTGATCGATGAAGAGGGATGCGTCGATTTTTCTCAATCTTACTTAAAACTGGAAAAAACTTTGTGATTAGATCAAAAACTTATTATTTTTTATTTTTTATAATGCTGGCATTAGTCAGTTGTCAAAACAGGGAAACAATGCCTGTACAAAAATTAACTTTAAATTTTCAAGAAGGAGACCTTCCTTCGCTCCACCCTCACCAACTGATGATTTACTTAAGAGGAATTTCTTTAAGCAAATCTTTATATGAAGGGTTAACGCGTATTGATCAAAATGGCAAGCCGCAGCTAGCGCATGCGCAAGCAATAGAAGTTAGCAGCGACGGCCTAACTTATTTGATTCATTTACGCAAAAACTATTGGTCTGATGGAAGCTTAGTGACAGCAAACGACTATGAGCAAAGCTGGAAAGAAGCGCTTTCTCCTCAGTCTAATTGTCCTAGAGCAGATTTGATTTATATGATAAAAAATGCCGAGGCTGCCAAAAAAGGAGAGGTAGAAGTAGAAACAGTTGGGGTAAAGGCATTAGAAGATGATTTATTAGAGGTGGAGCTACAATATCCATCTCCCCATTTTTTAGAGCTGCTAGCTCAACCTATTTGCGCGCCTTTACCTGCAATGGGGGGGCAAGAGCCAAGTCGATTTAATGGGCCTTTTCAAGTTGCAGCTTGGCAACATGGAAATGTTTTACGTTTAACAAAAAACCCTTATTACTGGAATAACGAGCAGATCTCTTTAGAAGAAATTGAAGTGTACATGGTGCAAGATACAATGACTGCTTATACTATGTATGAAAAAGGGGAAATAGATTGGATAGGAGTGCCTTTTGTGCCTCTTTCCAGCGAGCTTATTACTGATTTAAACAAACAAAATTCCCTCCTTTCCCACCCGGTTCATCGTGCGTTTTGGGTATTTCTCAATACAAAAAAAACGCCTCTTAATTCTGCCTTGGTAAGAAAAGCGCTTAGTTTAGCATTTGACCGTAAAGAAGTGACAGAGCATATTTTTGCAAGCGGCTATCCATTAAAAAAACCTCTGCCTCCAGCTTTACTGCCTTTTTCTTTTGAACCTCTCTTAGAAAAAAACCTTACCGAAGCGAATCAACTACTAGATAAAGGGCTGCAGGAGCTTCAACTATCTCGCCAAGAGCTACCGCCTTTAGTCATTACTTATTCGCAACAAGCAGGACGAAAACAACTGGCGGAATATCTGCAGCAAGCATGGAGCACGGGATTGAACCTTAAAGTGGAGGCAATACCACAAGAGTGGAATATTTTTCGCGTCAATCTGGGAAATGGTAATTATCAAATTAGTGGAAGTTTTGAAGCGCCTTTTTATAATGACCCTTTAGAATTGATGCAAAAATTTACTACTTTAGGGCCAAATAACTTTCCGCAGTGGACAGAGGAAAATTTTACCAATTTAGTTCATCAAGCAAGAGCGGAAAAAGATGCGAATCAAAGAACTGTTATTTTAAGTAAAGCAGAACAGATTCTTGCAGAAAAGACGCCTTTTATACCGGTTAGTAGTGATGAGTTTCTTTTCTCGCATCATCCCAAGCTAACGGGCTACTGTTTTGACTGTGTAGGAGCATGCGATTTTAGTTATGCTACTTTTGCTAACTGACTCTAAAAAATTTTTCCTTAAAAAGGAGCCTTTGTCAGCTCCTTTTTAAGTAAAGAGCTTCAAAATAAAAATGATAAAAAATTTCTTTTTGCGAAAAGTGTCTATTTTAATAGCCGCACTGTTATTAGTGATCACACTCTCTTTTTTTCTGATGCGTTTACTGCCAGGCGACCCTTTTGCTGCCGAACAAAGTATGCCCAAAGAAACTTTAGATTCCTTGCATCGCTATTATGGCCTTGATCAACCTCTTCTCGTTCAATACCAGCGCTATCTTTTTTCTATTCTTCGCTTTGATTTAGGTCCTTCCTTTAAATATACAGGTCGTAGTGTAGCGGCAATTATTTTAGAAAGTTTTCCCATTTCTTTACTTTTGGGAATAGAGGCATTTATTCTTGCCCTAGCAGGTGGTGTCATTAGCGGCGTGGTCATGGCTTTTTATAAAGGTCCTCTTCTTAAAGCCCTCTTTAAAATTACCTTAATTGTTTTGTTGTCTGTGCCGGCCTATCTTTTTGCCACTTTATTGCAATATGTTTTAGCAATCAAATTAGATCTACTTCCGCTTGCGCGTTGGGGAACGTTTTCCCACTCCATCCTGCCTGCTCTGTCCTTAGCGCTATTTCCCCTAGCCTATATTGCTCGCCTTTTCTATGCAGCAATTGGCGAAACGCTTAAGCAAGATTTTATTGCGACCATTCGGGCAACGGGCGCCTCTGAAAAGGAAGTGATTTTTAAACATATATTGCCAAATGCTTTAATGCCTGTAATTGCTTACTGCGGTCCTTTACTCGCTACTATTTTTACGGGAAGTTTTGTGATTGAAAAAATTTTTGGTATTGCCGGTCTTGGGCAGTGGCTGATTGTTAGCATTGGTAACCGCGACTATCCCGTAATCATGGGAATTACTATTTTTTATAGCTTTTTATTAATGAGCTGCAACTTTATTGTCGATTGTGTTTATCAATTTTGCTATCCTCATTTAAGGCAATAAATAGGTAGTTTGCAAGATGAACAAGAAAAGCAAGTAGACTCGTTGTTTTATTTAAAAAAAATCTTGGAGAGAGCAAAATCTCCTCTCTCTTTTAAAGTTGGCACTACTATTTTAGTTTTGTTACTTACGCTTGCGCTGTTTGGCCCGTTTTTTTATTTTAACGAGGGAGAAGAGCCTCATGTAACATTTAAAAATTTAGCTCCTACTAAAGAGCATTTATTTGGTACAGACGAACTGGGGCGCGACCTTTTTGTAAGATGTTGCATGGGACTGCGTGTTTCTTTATTAGTTGGTGTAGCAGCTTCTGTGATTGATCTTTTTATTGGCCTTTTCTATGGAGTAGTAGCTGGCTGCTCTTCGTCCCTACAAGAAGAGTGGCTTATGCGAATAATAGATATTTTGCAAAGCATTCCTTATTTACTGATTGTTTTATTATTTGTAGCGGTATTTGGCCCTGGATTAAAGACGATGATTATCGCGCTTGCTTTGACTGGTTGGATCAATATGGCCCGTGTGGTGCGAGCAGGAGTATTAAAAATAAAAAACGAAGAGTTTATTTTAGCTGCTAAGGGTTTTGGAGTATCGCAGCTACGTCTTTTTACGCACTATCTTTTTCCTAGTTTACGGGGAACCATTTTAGTCGTATTGATGGCAACAGTTCCCTCTGCTCTATTTACAGAAGCTTTTTTGAGTTTTTTAGGGCTAGGGATTCAGTCTCCTGCCGCTAGCTTAGGTACGCTGGCTAACGATGGGCTTTTAGCTCTTAGGTACTATCCTTGGCGTATTTTCTTTCCCTCCCTATTCATTTGCTTGGTCATTTTCAGCTTAAATCTAATTGGCGATGGTTTAAGAGAAATTTTTGATGAAAGAGCGCCATGAGCTCTTCTTTAACAATAAAAAATCTTACCATTGTTTTTTCAAGGGTGCAGCGTCCACTTTGGGCAATTAAAGATCTTTCTTTCTCTTTGTCAGTAAATCAAAGAGTTGGGGTCATCGGAGAGTCTGGCTGTGGAAAAAGTAGCCTTCTTAAAGCAATCGTACAGCTATTACCAGCTTGCTCAAAGGTGACAGGACAGATTTTCTACGGGGAAAAAAAATTACTAACTCTTTCGGCAAAAGAGATGGAAAAAATTAGAGCGCAAGAGATTGCTTTAGTTCCGCAAGAATCAATCAATGCGCTAAACCCAATGAGAAAAGTTAGCAAGCAATTAGCCGATGCTTATTACCAAAAATTTCCTTTTGCCTCTTCTCAAAAGGCATACCTCTCTTCTGTCGAGATGCTAAAAGAGCTAGGCTTTACTGAACCTGAGGCTTTGCTGCAAGCCTATCCTTACCAGTTAAGTGGTGGAATGCAACAACGGGTTTTGATTGCAATAGCTCTTTTACGTAAGCCAAAAATACTTTTAGCTGATGAGCCCACTACTGCTTTAGATAAAAGCGGGCGTTTACTTGCTTTAGAAAGTATTTTAAGGCACTCTTCTAGTTCCATTTTAGTATCGCATGATTTAGAAAGCATTATAAAACACAGCCAACAGATCATTGTTATGTATGAGGGCCAGATAGTAGAAGTAGGAGAGACAAAAGCGGTGGTGGCTGCGCCAGCCCATCCTTATACTAAGGCTTTATTCAATTGCCAACTTAAACTGCCAATGAATAAAAGAGAGCCATTGCATTTTATTGCTACGCAACCCCTTAAAAAAAAAGAAAAAGGGTGTCCTTTTGCTCCAAGTTGCCCGCAAGCGATGGCCATCTGTAGACGTCAAACGCCTCCTTTTTATAGTTTAGGAAAAGAGCAGTCAAGTGCCTGTTTTTTATATGATAAACAAGTAAGGCAAGAGAAAATTTTTTGACTATTTTACTAAAAGTGCAGAACCTTACTAAAGTTTATAAAGCCAAAAATGGTACTTTTACCACTGCAATAGGACCTATTTCTTTACAAATAAAAAAGGGGGAAACTCTTGGGCTGGTTGGCGAGAGTGGCTCTGGGAAAAGTACTTTGATGCGCTGCTTATCTCAATTAGAAAAAAGCAGCAGTGGCGCAATTTTTTGGAAACAAAAGAACTGCGCAACTCTTTGTCAAGAAGAGCTATTTGCTTTTAAAAAAGCGGTACAAATGGTTTTTCAAAATAGCTCAGGAGCGCTAAATCCTTTTATGACGGTCAAGGAAAATATAGCAGAGCCTTTAAAAATTCACCAAGTAGCAGATAAGGAGACAATTTCTTTAAAAGTAAACTCTTTATTAGCTTCGGTAGGCCTTGATCAAAAGTTAGCTACCTGCTATCCCTTTGAGCTTTCAGGTGGTCAAAAGCAGCGAGTTTGCATTGCCCGGGCAGTAGCTCTTCAGCCCGAGCTGTTAATTTTTGATGAACCCACCTCTGCCTTAGATCTCTCCATTCAAGGTCAGATCATTAATTTATTACAAAAACTTAAAAAAAAACAGCGGCTTACCTATCTTTTTGCCTCTCATGACTTTCCCTTAGTCTGCTATCTTTGCGACCGGATTGCCGTGATGCATCAAGGTCAGATCGTAGAAATAGCGATGACTAAGCAGTTGCTTGCCTCTCCTCAACATCCTTATACGCGTTTTTTGTTAAGTCAAATAAGGACAAGATAAGCTTTATTTTTTTCTCTGCAAAAAAGCAGTTT
This sequence comes from uncultured Chlamydiae bacterium, assembly GCA_950054535.1. GTDB lineage: Bacteria > Chlamydiota > Chlamydiia > Chlamydiales > Parachlamydiaceae > CATLPS01. The sequence goes on from CATLPS010000027.1 coordinate 16,018, forward strand.
TTTAGATGGTATCTTATGAAAAAATAATTTAAAAATAGGAGATAGTTAAAGAAAAGCGACTACTAATTGATGGAAAGAAGATGACGATGAACTATCCTTATATGATTTGGCTTTTAAGTTTACAACTCCTGTCAATTTGGACCTTCTCCATGGCAAATTTAAGCGATTTAGAAAAAAAAATTAAGCAAGAATTTGAGCTCATTCACTATCCCGGTGTTCCTTTTGGGGCAAGCGAATTTTTAGACAGTCATGATTCTTTGCCGCTTTATGATGTGGCAATTATCGGAGGCGGAATGTCTGGTTTAGCCGCCGCGGCTGCGCTTTATAGAGAGGGGATTTTTAATTTACAATTGTTTGATGAAAATCCTGCCACGCAAGAAGGGCCCTGGGTTACCTATGGCTATATGAAAACGCTACGTTCTGAAAAAGAGGAGATAGGGCCTGCCTTAGAAATTCCTGGCTTAACATTTCAAGCCTGGTACACTGCTCAATTTGGAGAAAGCAAATGGAAAGAGTTAGATAAAATTCCCAATCAGCTTTGGATGAACTATCTAAGTTGGTATCGGCAATTCTTACAAATTCCAGTAGAAAATGATTCTTGCCTACAAACTTTAAAGCATGACGGGGAAAGTTTTTTATTGCAGTTTTCTCAGCAGGGCTCTCAACGCTTAGTGCGCGCTAAAAAAGTGGTACTAGCCACAGGGCGGGCAGGGTTTGGAGGCCCTTTTATTCCTTCGTTTGCTAGTCATTTAACTACTCCGCTTATCAGCCACATCAAAGAACCAATTGACTTTAACGCTCTTCGGGGTAAAAAAGTGGGGGTAGTAGGCTCTGGCTCTTCGGCTTTTGATGCAGCAGCCACGGCTTTAGAGCATGGCGCAGAAGTAGAGCTTTTAATGCGCTCGGCTAAAATTCCTTGTACAAATCCTTTTCCTTATTTTCATAGTCAATGTTTTGGACTAGCCTACTTTACAATGGAAGAGAGCTGGAAGCTAAAAATAATGCAAAAGCTTTTATCTACTACCACTGCGCCTCCTATTGCTTCTATCCAAAGAGTGGAGAAAAATAAACGTTTCGTTTTAGTGCCGGCAACTTCTATTTCCCACATTGAAGAAAGAGACAAACGTTTGGTAGTGCAAACCAATAAGGGGCAGCTTTTTTATGATTTTTTGATTTTAGCTACCGGTTATCAAATCAAAGTAGAGCAGCAGCCGGAGTTAAAACAATTTTTTTCACATATCAAATTATGGCAAGATGAATATCCTTTGTTAAAGAGCAGTTCTTTTGCTTTGGGCCAATACCCCTACCTCGGTCGTTCTTTTGAATTTTTAGAAAAAAGAGAAAAAACGGCGCCTTATCTAAAAAATCTCCATTGTTTTAATCCAGCTTCCACTCTTAGCCATGGTATTATTTGTAGAGATATCACTCATATTAGTTTAGGCGCAAGAAGGCTTGCCGAAGGAATTGCAGCCCATTTTTTAAGCTGGCAAGCAGAAGAATTTTTAAAAGATTTTGAGGGCGTAGAGCCTGATTTTGATCCTGATCAATTTTCTTTTGAAATTAGAAAGTAAATCAAATTTTTTTCTTCGAAAATTGTTGTTTATTAATAGTTTAAGAAAAAATAATAAAAAGCTGTTGCGGTTAATTTGCTACTTTTGTATTGTTTTATCTTTCCCACGGTAAACAGCAAGAAAAGCTGAAAAACTTAAAGGAAAAGACAAAAGCGCCATTGAGTGTTTTAAAGTGTTTTGACAGTATAAGAAAGACAATGTGCAAGCAAACAATAATAGAGCTTGTGTGGTGTAGCT
>CATLPS010000028.1 GCA_950054535.1 uncultured Chlamydiae bacterium
AGCTTGCACTTTTTTTACCGATTGTGCATTGCGCGTTCCGCGATTTTTAATATGCTGGGCTTCATCTAAAATCACATAGCCAAGAGGAATTTGACTATAAATTTCAATGTCTTTTTGTAATAGTGTGTAAGAAGTAACAATAATATGGTGGTGATGCGCCTCTGCTAAGATTTTTTTGCGATGCGCTGGATTGCCATCCACAGCTAATACTTTTAATAAAGGGTTGAATTTAGCAATTTCTTCCTTCCAGTTATAGACTAAAGAAGTAGGGCATACTACTAATGAAAGATGGCTAGGGTAATCGCTTTGATAACGCGTTAAAACTGTAATCGCTTGCAAAGTTTTTCCAAGGCCCATATCATCTGCTAAAATTCCATTTAAATGCATACTTCGTAGCCGATCCAACCAGTGCACACCTTCTAATTGATAGTTACGAAAAGAGGCTTTAATAGTAGAAGGCATTGCGCTCACGGGAAAAGGAACTTTTCCTATCATTTGATCTTGGATTTCTTTTAGTTTAGGGCTAATAGAAAATCGAACAGGCAAGTTAGTAAACTGTTCCTCATTTAAGTTAGCCAAACTCCATAAAGGACGAAGTTCTTGATGAGCATCTAATCGATTAATGCCAAGCTCATCAAGAATCTGAATGATAGGAGCTATTTTTTCTAAGTCTAAAACTAAAATTTTATGCGGAGCAGCAGGATCTACTTTTGATTTACGCTTTCCCCCCTTTTTAGTAGAAAGTTCTACAAAAGCCCGTTTTGAAACTACGCAATCCCATAGCAAGTCTACAGTTGTATCACTCAAGTACCCATCTACTTTTATCTCCACTTGGTACATATCAACGCGATCTGTCTCTTTTAAATTTAAAGTAAAAGTGGAATCATCGTATATAAATTGATCGAGTAAGTTTTCAGGGCAATGAAAATTGACTTGATTTTGATGTACAGGAATTGTTTCTGTCATAAACTCAACAATTTTTTTCTCGTTTTTTGCGCTATAAATTCCAGAAATTGGATCATGGACAAAATCTTGAAAAAGATGATCTAAAATTTTTTGTTCTTCTGTCAAATTACGTGCTAAAATTCCTTCTTCCGTTACAAAAGCTCTTACATGATCTACAGTAAGTTGAGCAGTTGTCGCAGGAATTTTTAAATTTCCATACAAAAAAGAGAGAGAGGCTTCTAGTTCACCATTGAGATAATTAATATGACAATCTGCTTTTAACTGCTCTGTAAAAGGAAGAGTAACAAAATGTTCGAGCGCTAAGCGATTTTCCACTTTAGCAAAGCGCATTAAGTCAAAAAGCGCATTTTCTACAAAAGTACCAAAAAGAGGTTCGGGAATTGTCATGTTTTGAATAAGAGAAAGGCTACGTAAATGTTTTCGCTTAATGTTTTCTGGAAATCGATAATAAATATGATGATGAATCAAACCTGGTTTGGCGCACTCAAAAAGCGTCACCTCCATAAAAGAAACAGCTAATTCATTTTGTAAAATCAAATCGGGTTTAAGCAAGACTTTAGGTGATGGAATTTCTAAATAATCCATTTGAAAACGGATTTCAGCTGGATTAAGCGCAACTTTTAAAGGCTCTTCAATTACTGAAGAGTAAATACAGGGAAGAGCTATAAGATCGCTATTTTCTTCTGATCTGAAATTAACTTTGGAGCGCAACTTTTCTTCTGCTATATCATAAGAAATAGCTAGTAGAGAACCAAACGAGTCTAAGTCCATAAAAGCTGCACGTTGATTTTTTTCTCCCTTCACCTCAAATACATGGGAAAAGTCAATGATCAACCTTAAAATTTCTGCACTTGCTTCATCAAAAGACTGCAGGGTAAAAAAGTATTTTTTATTTCCTATATAAATAGATTCGTGATAGCGAACTGCATCTAAAAAAGGTTTTATTTGTGAAATAGTTAAAGGTTTAGAGCGACAAGGAAGACGCAGAGCTAATTGAATTTCGATAGGATAATTTTCATTATGAAGGGCAGAAGGCTGGGAAAAAATTACTGCCAACTCTGCTTTGTCTTGAATTGTTTCTTCCTCTGATGAAAAAAATGCCGATCTCCCTAAAACTTTTGAAGCATAGATATATTCTTGCAAAAGTTCTTTTTCAAATTTTTCTCCTTTTTTTAGGTGCTCTTTTGTCTCTGCTTCTTTGAAAGTCATCCGTAAACTTTCTATTTCTGAGGCATCAATAGAGCTTTTTTCCTCTAAATTTGTCTCTTTTGAGTAATCCACTAAAATTTGGTTATAGTTTGCTTCTAAATGAAAAAGCACTGCTGCAAGGTGCTGACAATCATACTTATAAGAGCAGTCACAGTCTGAATCAATAATCATGGATTCTTGACGATCAATTTCTAATTCCGATTGATAACAGTTTTCAAAATTACCTTTTACACGACAACTAAAACGAATAGCATCTTGCTTAAAGTTCATAATTTTAGTAGAAGCGACCATATCTTGCTCAAAAAGAGTTTTCCCCTCTTTTAAGACAGCAGGTGAAAAATCATGTTTGAGTTTGCGAAAATTTAACATTGTTAAGATCTCGAGGTTGTGAGCAAATAAATCATCAAAAAATCTGTTTAATCCAAAGATTAAAGACTGTTATTAACGAATTTCTATTAAAATGAGAACAAAAAATTTGGATAGGCATGCATAATAAAAGAGAAGGATTTGAAAAATCAATCTAAAACTTTTCCAATTAAAGCAGCTCAAGAATATATTTCAATCATTTTTCTTTTTTTATTTTTATAAACATCCTGTTTTGAAATACTTACAGAGATAGTTTTCCTATATTTTTTCATCTCATTTGTTTTTTCTTGAACTTCTTTTTCTATTGGGGTATGTTAGCATCAATTCAAATTTAAGTTTCTCTATTCTTTATAGTTTAATTTTGAGTTGATTTTGCGGGTGTAGCTCAGTGGTAGAGCATCACGTTGCCAACGTGAGGGTCGTGAGTTCGAGCCTCATCACCCGCTATTTACTCCCTTCAACTTGGTCTTTTTTGATTTTTTTTTCCTATGATTCATTTACTATATGAGCAAAATCAATAATGTGTTACTGTTTCTTGACTTAAAGAAACATTGTAAAACACTTGTCGCTATTAACTAAAAAACTTAGTTTTTATACAAAAAATCTGGTAGCTGCTATGACTTTTAGTGGTATTCTAGAATAATAAAATTAAAGTTGCAGTAAAAACGGATACGACTTACTTAAAGCACAATTTTAAAATCAATATCAATTTTACAAGCTATTCAAAAACAGATGAGGTTTTTGTGTCAGATCAAGAAAAAAATAAAGATGTCCAAACATATACTAATGATCATTTAACTGTTCTTGTTACTAAAAAGCCCCATTGTCAAATTAAATTTGATGTCACTGTGGCAAAACCGGCAGTAGAAGCTGCTTATCAAAAAGCGATCAAAAAGGTGAGCAAAGAGGTTTCTATTCCGGGGTTTAGAAAAGGAAAAGCGCCTGTTCATTTCATACAAAATAAATATGCAGGAGCAATCAAAGAAGAGTTTATAGATATCGTCTTGCAAACTAGTTTTAATGAAGCGCTGGAGCTAAGCCAACTTTCTCCTTTAAAAAATAGCTTTAAATCTCCAATGATTAAAGAGTGCTCTAAAGAGAAAGGAGCTCACTTTATTATTGAATTTGAAGCGCGCTTAACGCCTCCTGATATCAAATTAGAAGAGTTGCAAGTGAAAAAGGTAACAGCTCCTATTATCACAGAAGAGGATCAACAAGAAGCCATCAAACAACTTTTACTAAGGATGGCTGAATTCACCCCTATTTCTGATAGAGAAGTTCAAGAAGATGACTTTGTTAATATTCAAGTTACACTTTTTGGAACCTTGCCAAAAGTTATCGAAAACCACCGTGTACAAGTAAACAATAAAAGTTTACCAAACTGGCTTTACAGCACATTAATAGGTAAAAAAGCGGGTGAAACAATAGAGGGTCAAACAGAGCCTTCTACAGAGCAAGAAAGCGACCTTGTAACTACCGATCAATCTATTCCATTTAAAGCTACTGTGTTGTCCATTTGGGAAGCAAAAGCACCAGAGCTTAATGACGAAATTGCCAAAAAAATTGGGCTAGAATCTGTCGAAGATCTCAAGCATAAAATGAATGAAAGACTGCAACAAACAGCAAAAGAAGATGCATTTGAACAGCAAATTCTTCTCATTGAAAGAGCTTTATTGGATCATTACTCTTTAGATATTCCTAAATCTTATTTAGAAGAAGAATTTAAAGTGCGTTTAGAAGAATATCTAGAGCCTTTATTAAAGCAAGAGCTTGGAGACTACGTTAAGCAGCATATGTCTTCTATTGAAGAGCAAATAAGAAAAATTAGTTTAGAAAGACTTGCAATTTACTTTATGCTACATGTGGTAGCCGTTAAAAATCAGATCACGCCTACGCAAGAAGAAATTAGATCTGAGTTTTCTCGCCAGACATCTTTAATGTCTATTAACCGAGGAAGCATTACAGCTACCAACAAAGAGGAGCTGGAAAAGCAACTATACAATTTGGCTACTGAGCAAAAAATTAAGCAGTTTTTGCTTGAGCATGTTACCTTGATTGAAGAATAAGTTTTTTTAAATCAAAAATGATGTATAAATGATTCATGATGATTAACAAGGAATAGTTATGCCAGGCGATTCAAACCACCCAGATTTTCTTTTGAGAGCAAAAAGTTCTTTAACCCCTTATGTGATTGAAGATACAGGCCGCGGAGAAAGATCTATGGATATCTACTCGCGACTTTTAAAAGACCGTATCATTTTTATTGGTACAGAAATTAGCGATGTTGTTGCGAATGTAGTGGTAGCTCAACTTCTCTTTTTAAAAATGGAAGATTCTAAAAAAGATATTCATATTTATATCAATTCTGTTGGTGGATATATCACTTCTGGTTTAGCCATTTTTGATACCATGCAATACTTGGGCTGTCCAATTAGCACTTACTGCATTGGACAAGCCTCTTCTATGGGAGCTTTGTTATTAATGGCTGGAACTAAAGGCAAGCGTTATGCGCTACCTAATAGCAGAATGATGATTCATCAGCCTCATGGCGGCGTAAGAGGAACATCTGCAGATGTTGCTTTACAAGCTAAAGAGATTTTAGAGCTTAAAAAGCAATTAAGTGTTATTATGTCTAATTGCACCGGACAAAGCGTAGAAAAAATTTCTGTTGATTCCGAAAGAGATTATTATATGAGCGCTACTCAAGCAAAAGAATATGGAATCATTGATGAAGTTGTTGTTCCTAAGACAAAGAATCAAATTTGAATAAACTTGGAAAAGATTTTTATGAGTAAAAAACCTATCGCTTCAAAAGAGCTGACCTGCTGCTCTTTTTGCGGTCGCACAGAAGAGGCCGCTGAAAAACTTATTTCAGGCCCTAATGTCTATATTTGCGATAAATGCGTACGTTTATGCATAGGAATTTTAGATAAAAAAACGCCGACAAATCATGAATTTAAAATTTTAAAGCCAAAAGAGATCAAGCAAAAGCTGGATGAATATATTATTGGTCAAGACAACGCTAAAAAAATGATCTCTGTAGCCGTTTATAACCATTATAAACGCATCAAATCCAAAAACGAAGGAATTGACTTTAACAAATCAAACGTTTTGTTATTTGGGCCAACGGGATCTGGAAAAACGCTAATGGCCAAAACTTTAGCTTCTATTTTAGATGTTCCTTTTACGATTGCAGATGCCACAACTTTAACAGAAGCTGGCTATGTGGGAGAAGACGTAGAAAATATTATTTTACGCTTAGTTCAAGCGGCTGATTACGATATTGCTAGAGCAGAACTTGGCATTATTTATATTGATGAAATTGATAAAATTAACCGTACTACAGCCAATGTTTCTATTACAAGAGATGTTTCTGGCGAAGGTGTGCAACAAGCGCTATTGAAGATTGTTGAAGGTACTATTGCGAATGTACCTCCTAAAGGCGGTCGCAAACATCCTAATCAAGAGTATATCAAAGTCAATACAGAAAATATTTTATTTATTGTAGGTGGCGCTTTTGTTAATTTGGATAAAGTGATTGGCAAACGTTTAGGTCGTAGTACCATTGGTTTTGATGGCGCAAATAAAGAAAGCATTGATCTGACAGAAAAAAGCTTGCTGATGTCAAAAGTAGAGCCGGAAGATCTCATTCAGTTTGGCATGATTCCTGAGTTTGTTGGGCGCTTTAACAGTATTGCTAACTGTAATGAACTTGGTTTACCAGACTTAATCAATATTTTATCTGAACCGAAAAATGCTATTATTAAACAATTTATCGCTATGTTTGAAATGGAAGGAATCAAGCTCCATTTCACTGATGAAGCTTTAGCCGCAGTAGCTCAAAAAGCAATTGAAGCGGGAACGGGAGCAAGAGCGCTCCGCTTAATTTTAGAAGGAGTGATGAGAGAACTAATGTTTGAGGCGCCTTCAGACGATACAATGGCAGAAATTATTATCGATAAAGAAACTGTCTTAGACCGCAAGCCTCCTGTCATTAAACGTCATGATAAAATCGCTTAAATCGTTCCTCTATTGATTTAAACTTTTAAGCTACTTACAACTAATCATTTTATGGGTAAACTGACAAATGCTTGAATTTGTCAGTTTACCCTTACTTTTTTTATACAATTTTTGGTAGATCTAAGTAGATGGGACTTATCTTTGATTGTCATCCTCAAACACTAGTGTTACAACAATAAAAATGCTTTATTCAAGATACCCCTCATCTTAAACTTAAAGTTATAAAAAATAAAAAAGCAATTTATTTAATATAGTTTTTTTAAGTTTGCATTTAATGTTTCTTTATTTTTAATTAATTTGATTTATTAATGATTAAAAGAGTTATAATTAAATGTAGGAACATAGTGAAAAAGACAAGTAACTTAAATTGATATTTTTTAGGAGAAGGCTATGTCTGACTTAAAAATTAACCCCAATTCTTTTCCTGAAGAAAGAATAGATCCTCTATCTCCTACCCAATCTATGCCCACTTTCCTTCCAAAAGATTCTCTTTCTTCTTTAGGTCATCTGACAAAAATAGAAAAAGAAATTCAGGTGCCTGCTCTTCCTACTCCAAAAGAACCCGCTCTCTCCTTTTTAGAGTTTTTAGCCATTGTGGCCGATGCTAAAGCAAGTTTTAAAAAGCTATTAAGAGAGGCTGAAATTTGCAGAACAAATCCTAGTTTGCAGCCAATGCGACAAAATTTATCTCAAGAAAGTCAAGAAATTGTCTCCACAATGGAGGCTATCGATTCTGCAAGCGAACAAGTAGAGATAAAAACTACTCAGTTAATGAACGAAATAAAAACTATTTTAGCAGAACTGGAACAATTAATTAACCAACAAAATAGTGAAATTGAAAAGATCACAGCAGGTAATGAAGAGCAGCAAAAAGAGATCAAGCAAATAACTGCTAGCTATCAGCAATATATAGAAGGTTTAAAAAAGCTAGGAGCGACGCTAGAGAGTGAAGGCGTTTATATTCTTCCCGATAGCGAAGAAGCGCAAGCCAAGTATGCATCTTTAACGAGCGCTTACTGCGCCTCCATTGATCACTTTAATGAATATGGTAAAAATAGAGTAAATGAAATTAAATATTATAATCAAACGGCTCAGCAATACAATCAAACAATAGCTACTATTAATCAACAGCTACTTAAGTTTAGTCCTTATATCAGTCCTGTTCCACAAATGCAACAAGCTCCCTTAATCACTTTTACAGATCCTATCTCTGCTGTCTGTTATCCTATTAACCTAGGTGATCACTCCATACAAGTTCCACAGCTTCCCGCCTTTATTAGTTCTATAGAGCAAAATAGCCCTACTTTTCTCACGCCTTTAAGTTTACCTAGCCTTGACTTAGAAAATATTCAAAAAAAAATTAATAATTATTTTGATGACCAGTTGGTTACACCTCTTTCTACCCAACTCCAAGCTCAACTAGCGCGCTTTTCTTTACAGCTATCTTTAAGTTACCAAACAGTGAATGGCCTTAATGACAAAGAAGCTGGATTGACAGTTGAAAAACTTAGAAAAGAATCTTTTTTCACGCAATCTTCTTCTGACCTATCTTTAGACTTACTGATTGGTAAAAAAAATAGCTCTACTAAGATTAGCCATAGAGAAATGGTAAAAATATTAGCAGCTAACGTTATGCAAAACTATTTAAAAGAAATAAAAGTGCAGTCTGATCTTAGCTCTTTTCAGTTAGCACTACTTTCTAGCGTCCAATTAAATGAAAGCCTAAGTTATGCTTTATCTTCTTTGATGCAAAATATGGGCCCGTCGCTACTTCATCTGCCCAAAGATTCCTCTACCGCAAATTTATTAGCGACAATTAGTTTTTCTAGCCACTTTATCGAGCAAATCAAAAGCGGCGCTTTTGAGCAAAAAATAAAAGCATGTTTAGAGGTTATTCCTGATCTGTCTAACTTAAACGCACAGAATCGCCAGCAGCTTTTGAGCCTTTTAAAAACTAATCAATTGCTTTTTGTAAAAAAAATTATAGAAACAAATACAGGTATCCTTAATTTTTCCCAGCTGTTACCAAACGCTTTTCTTAGTAAAGAAATGAGCCATTTTTTGAGTCAAAAAGAAAATAATCCGTTGTTAACTGATAAGTTTTTAGAGCAAAGTGTTCAATATTTTTTATCGCAAAATCTTTCCCAAGACCAAGCGATTTTTTTAGCTAACTTTCATGGAAATGCACTGCAACGGCACTGGTTCGCTCAACCTTCTGCCTCCATTGTTACCGATAAAACGATCGACCAGCCTCTACTAATTGACTCGATATTGGCAGCTCTCTTACCTTTTAAGCAAAATAATTTAAACCTTAATGATCTTCGTTTAACAGCCACAGCAGCTGTAGAAACTTTATTAGCAGATAATATTCCAAGGCCAGCAGAGAGCTTCAAAAAAGAGCTAAAAATAGAGCTTGAAGAAGCAGGGGTGGATCTACCTCTTCCATTTACTGATCAACTACTTCTACTTTCGGCAAGCTCAATGAAACCTTTACAACTGCAAAGCTCAGACTTATCTAACCATTTTCAACAAATCATTGGCGAACAATTTGGAAAAGAGGCTCCTTTAGAATTTGAAAAAAATATTTACAGTCTTTTAGAAGAGCTTTCACAATTGATCTCCGCTGAAATTTTAAAACTTCCTTCCTCCACTCAAACTGATTTAATGATTCATTCTACCAAAACAAACTTAGAATTTGAAAAATTTTTAGATTTTTTCTCAAACTCTGTTGATATAGTAACTAAGCCCTTTTTATCTAGTAAAGAAATTAAAGTTAACTCAAGTTTTTATATATAATAAATTTTAAACTAACAACTTGACCTTTCTGAATCTTATTAGTAGAGTAAAAATAATTTTTTAAACAGTGTTGATTGAAGGAGGCAGACATGGCTTCAACATCGGTGAATAATAAATTTGATTTTTCTTCTAATCTGCCAAATTCTGCAAATTTGCAAAAAGAAGCAGCCTTCTTACAACAAGCAAATTCACAAGAAAATAGTCCAGGTCAATTTTTTATTTATGGCATAGGTCAAGTAACAGTTGCTCCTGCTGACAGCCAGGTGAACCCTGAGGTACAAGCAACCTGGAATGAGCAAATGGCAATTATTACCTCTGTGATGGAAAAAGCCACTGCCGGCAACGCTTCGGCAGAAGATTTCGATCAGCTAATTTCTGCCTTGAATGAGCTACAAAACTTAGCCATGAACGGAACAACTGACAACTGTATCAATCAAGAGATGGCAAATGCGTTAAGTCTTTTATTTTTAGAGTTTTCACAGGTGAACATTAAACCTGGAATGAGCACTAGCGATTTAAGCGATGAGCAAAAAGTAAATTTGCTAGCCAATATGAATAGCGAAAGTTTAAATAAGATAGTGAAATTAGCCGCTAGTTATAGCCATGAAGATCTTGGTCTGCAAACTTATGTTTATACAGAGATACTAGAGATTATTAACTCAAATACAGGAACTATCAACGATTTACAAAGTTATTTAGAAGCGGCAGATACTACCTTAAAAACGCTTCAAAAGTTAATCGATATTTCAGGCTATACAAAACCTCCAGAAGTGTGGACTTATGATATGGAGCTCAATAGTCCAGCAGATATTCCCCCTAGCTCTGTAGGAGAAATTCAAGAGTATATTGAACAAAACGGTGGCAATGATAATGAAAAGCAGTTTCAAGAGATCTATGAATTAGAATATGAATATGCAACAGAGCGGGCAGAAAAAAACGGTACTACAGTCCAATATGAGATGAGCCAAGCAGCAAACTACCCTCCTCATGTTGGCCCTAATGGAACTAAAACTGGAATACCCACGTCTGCAGAACTATTACAACATTTTATTGGAAATAAAGGAGATGAGGAAAGGGTAAACGGGGTGGAGGCAATCTTTATCGACTGCGTTACTCAAGAACTAAATAATATAGCTGCCCTTCCCGAAGGTTCTACTTGGACAGAGGTCAGCCAACAAATTTGGACTGCTAAAACGGAGCTAGAAAAACAGATTAAGCTATTAAGTTCGCAACCAGATACCGACCCAGAAATGATTGCCTCTTTACAAAAAGTGGTAGATAATATTGATAGCGCTTGGGCACAAGCAAAAAGCAATAATGGTATTGATGCAAGTAAAACATTTAATGATGTAGTTGCAATGGGAACCGCTGCCTCTGAGCAGGCTATGGAAGATTTCGCAACTATCTTTATTAATAGCACTCAGCCAGGAAAAGATGGATCCAATGACCTTACCGTAGCGGTAAGAAATTTTGAAAATTGGAACCAGGAACTGCAAAAAGAGTTTGAAAAAGTGATGCAGCTATTAGATATGCTAATTAAAATGCTTTCTCAATTACTAAAACAATTAAATGATATTAATAAAGGCTATGTAAAAAATATGTAATTTATTAGTAGACAGTCTAATTATAACTTTAAAAGTAAAATTTAAATATTTATTTTAATTTTACTAAAGGAAAAAAGCGATGGCAGAAGTTAATCCCTTTTCTAATAATAGTAACCCAGCTAATTTTTCAAATAATTTAGCTATGGGCTCTTCTTCTAAAAATCAGTTGTCTAACCAAATAGATATTTCTCAAGAGGTATTAGCAGCAATAGAAACAGACCCCAGCCACCGATCAGAACTTTTGAAGTTAATCAACAGTTTTCAAGAAAATTATCAATCACAAATGGGCGATACGGGATTTGAAGAAGCTTTTACAGAATTTGCTCTTACTCAAGTCACATCCTATGGCAAGTTTGAACCCTTAAAAGCTTCCGAAGAGTGGAATACTTTTACTCTGCAACAAGGTCAACTGATGGAAGAGCTGCAAAAAAAAATAGAAGAACTAGTGGCTGCAAAGGTAGATCCCGAAGACAAGCAAGATATTTTTGATGTTTTAAGCCGTTTAATCGATTTAATGATTGAAATGACTAATACCATGCTAAGTTTATCTGCCAGCTACGCTGTCTTGAGTAGGAACGAAACAAAAAAACAAGAGGTTTATCTAGAGGTTCTAAATAGTTTAAAACCAGTAAGTCCTACTTCTCTTGGTTACCTAGAAAAACCCGATTCAGACGAAGCTGCTGATGTTTTTGCTACGCGCAATCAGGTGATTATTCCAGGCGCTCAGTCTCAGGTAAGTAATTATAATGAAATGTCTCAAAATGAAGCACAAAGTCTAAATACTATGGTGACTGCGCTTTCTGATGATGCTAAAACAATTTCCGATATTCTCTCTGATCTATTTAGTAAAATGTCAGCTTGGTCTTCTTCTATTATGCGTTAACAAAGTAAGTTTATAGTTAGTTTTACTTAGGAGAAAATTTTATGGCAAAGGCTAAAGGATCGCAGACACAAATCGATAATAGCATTGATCTGGAGGAAGCAGAAAAAGCAGCAGATGCAATTGCAGAAATTGCTAGTCACATGAAAAATGGAATGACTCCTCAAGAAGCCACAGGACTAGACCCCAAATATTTAGAGGGATTATATGCTCAAGCATATCATCTTTATAATACAGGAAAATATATCGATGCTGCCCAAATTTTTCGCTCTTTAGTTTTGATGAGATCGACAGAGTTTAAATATTTGTTAGGACTTGCTGCTTGCCATCACCTTTTAAAAGAGTATGAAAATGCAATTAAAGTCTACACTGCTTGTAGCCTAATCAATCCACAAGATCCTCTCTCTTACTATCACCTATCCGACTGTCATCTTCAACTTAAAGAGTATTTAGCGGCCTATCTTTGTTTGAAGATGACTTTAAAAACGGCCGGCGACCATCCTGAATTTGCAAAAATAAAAGAGCGCTCTCTTTTAAGCATTGAAAGCGTGAAAAAGGAACTTAAAAAACAAAAAGAAGAGGAAAAGAATTAATTTATCAAAGAGCAATAAGCATGAACATTCATTTATTTTAGAGGCGACGTATGTCAGTTTCATCTATAGATTCATCAAGTAGCGGATTGCGACCCATACCAGGGGAAAATGATGCAGCCCCTTTACAATACGTTAAAGAGGCCAAAGAGCTAGCGCAGGACTCCTCTATTGCTAGTTTGATTGCAGTCTGCAACCCTATTAGCGACAAAAAAAGTTATCAAGGCGAAGCAGATGTACCTAAACTGCCTACCCCTTTAGATGGAAAACCTTGTTATGCAATAGAGCCTGCTGCCAAAAATCTTGTAACGGGATTCATCATCAAAGAAATCACGATGCTTTTAGCAGATATCTCTTCCCCCGATCAACAAAGAGAGGTTTTTAACTATCTTGTAAAAGGAACTCCTCTTACAACTCTAGATTTGCAAGAAAAGGCAGAAAAAATTAAACACCAAGTAGAAGCAAAAGTTCACCAAGAGACTCGTCTGAAAAATTTTTCTTTAAAGGCGCTCTACCAACCTACTACCGAAGCTTGGATACAAACTCCTCTTTCTTCTTATTCTAAGGAAGAGCAAAAAGAAATCGAAAACGAGTACTTAGCTCTTCGCGAAGAGATATTTAATACTAAAATTAAAAATAATCCAGAGTTTGCTAAGTCTGATCACATTAGACTTTTAGCAGCAGCTCTTAGAGGGGAAAAAGTAGATCCAAACATTAAAAATGCTTTTACTCAACTCAATTTTGAAGCAGCTAAGATCATTCAAGAAAAATATGCTCTGGCCTCTAACTGGAGCTTTGAGGAAACAAACCCAAGCAAGTGGCTACGCATTGATCAAGGATTTTTAAACCCCTCTGCGATTGCAGCTGCCCGCAGCCACCTACTTGAAGATAATCAAGAAACAGTAGTGATCAACTATTTAGACTTAATTATCGATGCACTTTACGACCTTAAAGAAGTTTTGAGCAAAAAATTAATGATGCAACTCGAACAGACAAAAACCAATACTGACTTTAAACGAGAAGACATCGCACTGCGCGCGGATCTCACAGATAAAACAGCAGCCGATATGGACAAATCTGCAAAAAGACAAAGAACATTAGGTGTTTTTAGTAAAGTAGTTACAGCTATAGGTATCATTTTATCTGGAGTCTCTATTCTCTTAACAATTGCTTCAGCTGGGCTTTTAAGTCCCATTGCAATGGCTGCGCTAGCTGTTACAGGCGTTATGATAACTTATAGCGCAGTAGATGCAATTACTGGAGTTACTGCTAAAGTTTTTACTCAAATCAATGAATTAGTTGATGAGATGACCTCCTCCATGCCCGATGCTTTAGCAGCTTCTTTTAAAGCTGCGGCTGTAGTGGCAATCATTGCAGTTGTAGCCATTGCTGTCATTTTAAGCGCGCCTACAGGAGGCTCGGCCGGTACTACCATCGCAGCTTCTACTCTTTCACAGGCAGTGCGGCTAGCAACTAGGCAGTTAGCCGTACAATTTACTTTAATTTTGGTAATGAGCAGCGGCGTTTTATTAGAGTTTCCCGCAGAAATGATTGCCTTAACCGGCCTAGACGAATCTAGTCAAAAAATTGTGCAGCTTCTTGTACTTGTAACAGAGATGATTCTTGTGTTACTGGTAGCTACTAAAGCAACTAACTCTTTAAACCAAGTTCCTGGAGCTACCGCTCCCCCTAAAGCTCCTTTACTAGACCGAGTAAAAACTTCTGCTGCTACTATAAAAGAAGAGCTTGGTCGCACCGCGCATGCAATACAAGTAGCAATTTTTAAAGCGGCGCAAGCTGCCACCCAGCCAAAAGAGACAATGGTAGAGGCTTTAAAAAGTAGTAAAACCATTTTAGAAACAGGCGCTAAAGGATTTGTATCTAGTCTAGTAAAGCCTGGAGCTATATTGGAAGAGCGGCTTAAAACTGGAAATATCTCTAAAGTACAATTAGAAGAATTAAGAGCACTTAACCAACATCTTAGAGTTTTAAATATCACTAGTAGTACTGTTTTTAACATGGTAGAAGCTTGTTTTCAATATAGCATCTACAAAATTAATGCGCAATTAGCAGAGACTCAAGAAGCAGAGGCGCAGCTTAAAGCTTTACTAGAAAATTTAGACGCAGTTATTAGGCAACTACAATCCTCTCCAAATAACGAAATGATTAACTCTGTTAGTCAATCGATAAAAACTCTTTTTCGCTCCGCTTCGGCTGCCTCTAGTAAACTTTATAACTCTTATCAAGGCTAAAATAAGGTGGTAACAAATGAGCCAATTAAAAGAGATCATTCATGAAACAATACAGCGCCTTAAACCAGAGATTTCTGAAAAAAACAAAAATCAAATAGAAAGTACTTTAGTAAAGCTTTTAGAGGAGCGCCAAATCCCCCAACGCGCTTTTGGTATTACAGATGAAGTAATGGAAAAATGCTATAAACAAGGATATGATCTATTTAAGTCTGGAAAATACCTACAGGCAATTAAAGTCTTTGATGCTTTAAGATACTTAAATCTAGCTGATCCTCGATATAGCTTAGCTTTGGCAGCTTGTTACCACTACTTAAAAGAGTATGAAAAAGCGGCTTCTAACTACATGATTTGCAGGGCTTTAGACCCTTTAAATCCCCTCCCTAGTTTTCATCTCTATGACTGTTTAATGAAACTGAATCAACCTGTACTTGCTGTAGATGCACTGGCGCAAGTGATCGCTTGTTGCCAAGACCAACCCATTTATCAAACGCTCTATGAAAAAGCGCTATTAGAAAAAGAGAATTTAATGACTTGCTTAGAAAAATGGACAGAAAAACATCAATAATATTTATCTAGATCAAGTAAGAGCAACTTAAGGAGTTTAAGCTATGTCTGAACTAAACATTTCTTCAAATAATGCCAATCATGTTTTTCTTGATAAGCTAGAGAATGTACTGGAAACTACTTTTCCCAGATTGGATTTTGCTAATCAAGATAAGCTTTCTTCTTTTTTACAAGAGCAGATTCAAACACAGGTGAGACAGTTTGTAATCGATCATCCGGAAATCATCGACTATATCGACCATCTACTCTACCCCACCCAAGAGCCCAATCCTTTCTTTCAAGGTTCATTGATGACCGATATTTATATTATCATGCAAGAATTGATTCGCCTAAATGCAAAATTAAGAAAAGAAGAGAGCGAGCTTGCTTTAGCGTCGCTACAGACCCGCTACGAAACGTCTATCGAAAGTGCAGAAGTAAAAAAGAAACTTGCAATGAACCAAGCCTATCAATCTTTAGTAGGAGCGGTGCAAAATGCAGCAGAAGTAGTGCACAACTCGGTATCTATTCTTGAAACCTCTGCCATCGATATCAAAGCAAAAGCCGAGTATGATCAGGACGTAAAAGATATCAAAACGCAAGTAGAGACGAAAAAAAATGAATTAAAACAGGCAATAGCAGAGCAAGAAGGAGCAGAAGACCTTACTGACGACGCATTCAAAGCAAAACTCGAAGATCCTGATTATTTTAAAGACCCAGATCTTCCCGATAATGTGAAAAAAGCACATACAGAATTTAAAGATGCAGAAAAAAACCTTGAAAATATGACTAAAAAACCACAGAACATTATTAATAATAAAAGAGAAGAGATGCATCAGATCATTAGAAGTAAGCAGCAGGTAATGACCAATATTACAGAAGGACTGAAAAATTCTGCAGTAGCCGGGCTACAAATGTCTCGCGCCGGTGCAGAAGAGGTGCAAGCGCAAATTGACGCTATCACTCAAATCACTAGCGATTACATGCAAGGGCAACAATCCGATGCTCAACGCGCCAGAGACGTAATGGACCAAATAAGACGTTCGTTAGAGCAATTACAGCAAAATATTAATTCTTCATTTTCAAGTCGAGCATAAAAGCTAGAGATGATAAGCTATTATTTTTGCGTTTTTTTTACTTAAGGTTTGATCGCAGTGGTAAAAAACTTGCAATTTACTTTCAGGAGCCCAGTATGCTTGATAAACGAGTAGAGCAACTAAAAGAAGAGATTGGAATGGAAAAATCTTCTTTAGAAACCTTTGAAACAGAAGAAACGCTTTTTTTTGCAGAAAATATCAAAGTCTTGCTTACAAAAATGGACTCATACCTTTTTTTAAAGTCTACTATTTTTCTTTTGCCTCAAGGGAAAAATGACACCTTTTTAATTAGGGCAATGGAAGCAAACTTATTTGGAAAAGGAACGCGAGGGCTGACAATTGGAATTTCACAAGATGAAAAGTTCCTCACCTTAGTGGCAGACATTTCTGCCAATGCCTCCTACAAAGAGTTTAAGGAAAAAATGGAAGACTTTGTTACGATGGTAGATTTTTGGCGAAAAGAAGCAGATGATTATTTTAAACAAATCGATTAAACGGAAAAAATAGCGATTATGGTAGCAAAACTTGTAGCGGAAGAGGGCGATTTAAAAGGGCTGGTCCTTTCATTTGAAGGCAGAGAAGAATGGACTATTGGACGCGATGCCGATCTTTGCGAATTAACTATTCCCGATCCACTTATTTCGCGGCAACATGCTCTTGCCTCCCTTTCCTCAGAAGGAATTTATCTAAAAAATTTAAGTGAGACCAATCCTGTTTCTATTAATAATGAACTATTGGGAGAAGAACCTCAACTACTACATCATGGAGATGCTCTTTTATTTGGCAATGAGCTTTTTTACTATTATGTGGATAGTGAGGCGCATATTTTAGACGAAGCCTATCCTACAGCAGTTGCTAAGGAGAGCCCAGAAGAGGAAGACTCTGTTTTAAAAGAAAAAACCAATACAGAGCAAGAAGAAAAAGATTCTGAAAATAGGCAGTCTACTGGTTACGATACAGTCATGACAGAAAATGAAGAAAATTTTGCTCCGCTAGCAGAAATTGATTTTGGTCTAGCAGACTTTGGCCGTTGGCTTATGAAGGTAGTAAGCGGCCCTAATAATGGAGCCGAATTTTACATGCAATCTGGCTATGAATATATTTTAGGCACAGATACGGCTAGTTGCGACATTGTTTTTTATGATACTAGTGTGTCTCGACAACACGCTAAAATTAGCGTTAGCGAAGAAGATACTCTTTTTATCGAAGATTTGAAGAGTAAAAATGGCACCTTGGTCGATGGCAAAAAAATCGAGACAAAACAGCAGTTTGAACCTACAAAAATCATTACTATAGGGACTAGCGCTTTTATTATCTATGATCGCGAAGGAGAAATGCAGACGATTATCTCTCCGCTGCTTCCATCCATAGTAAAAGCGCTGCAAGAAGA
This sequence comes from uncultured Chlamydiae bacterium, assembly GCA_950054535.1. Lineage (GTDB taxonomy): Bacteria > Chlamydiota > Chlamydiia > Chlamydiales > Parachlamydiaceae > CATLPS01. The sequence continues at coordinate 17,714 of CATLPS010000028.1, forward strand.
TGGCAAAAAAGAAAATCAAGCAGAGATCGAACCTTTTAACCCAGCTGTGGAGCAGCAAAAAATAGAGGCCGAAGAACAGGCGGCTATTTCTGCTA
>CATLPS010000029.1 GCA_950054535.1 uncultured Chlamydiae bacterium
CTTGGCAGCTTAAGTTAAAAAAAGCTTTAGGAAAATTTACAAGGGAAGATAAAGTCACTTTTTACCTCAGTCGCTTAAAGTTATTATTAAAATTAACAGGATAATGATTTAATATGAAGTTTATTTTGAATAGTTTTTTTCTAATTTATTTAAGGTTTAAAGTTACTTTGCTGCGGTTAATTGAATATTTTTGCGAAATTAAAAATTATTATTCAAAATTTATTTTTTTAAAAGTAGATCTCTCCCTTTTATCTCTTTATATTTTTCAAAACCCTTTTAGGATTTGCAAAAGGTTTTTTATTCAAGAAGGGAAAAAAGAGGGACATGTGTATGGCGAAACTGCACTGTTTATTTTAGAGACACTTGCCACCAAGTGCCCTATTACCTCTAAGGATCTCTTTTTTGAGCTAGGATGCGGCCGCGCAAGAAGCTGTTTTTGGCTGGCTCTTTTTACTGGCTGCCAAGTTGTGGGAGTAGAAAAAGTTCCAGCTTTTATTCATAAAGCTCAAAAAATAAAAGCTAAATTTGGGCTTACTTCCGTTGAATTTCGCTGCGAAGACTTTTTTTCTACTGACCTTTCAGGTGGAACGATTTATTATCTTTATCAAACTTGTTTATCAGAAGAAGAGATAGCTGCCTTAATAAAACGTTTGATTGAGCTACCTACTACAGCAAAAATCGTTACCGTGAGCTATGCACTAAATGAATTTGATAGAGGAAAAAACCAATTTGTTACTGTTGACCAGTTTGAAGCAAATTTTTTATGGGGAAAAGCGCAGATTTTTATCCAACAAAGAGTAGGTAAAGTAGATAAAATAGCCGCTTTATCTACTGTGCCCTTTAAAGATTAGCCACCTGCAATGGAGCGGAAAGCTTCTTGAGTTTGTCTAAAATAGTCCATTACGATGCGATCAATTATTTCATTAGTCTGTTTTGCATCTTGCCGACCAGAAGAATAGCGGTTGATCTGTTCATCTTGTTGCTTAACCAGATGATCATAAGCGGTTTGTTCTGCTTGCAAGGAACGGTCTAACTGGCTAGTTGCAGAACGGGCGCCGACAGCAGCTCCTATCGCTAACCCTTTCAATAGACCACCGCCTACCAAAGCGCTTGTTACTTCTGCACAGCCCTCTAAAGCTGCGGTAAAAAGGGAAAGTTTTTGTTGATAAGATTGAACTTTTCTCTTTACTATTTGGTTCATTTCTTGCTGTGACTCACGTTTAAAAGAAGCTTCTAGCCTTCGATTAATAACGCTTAGACGAGTAGATGCAAGCCAAACTTCTATCATAATCATATCAAGGCTTTTGCCTTTCATCTCTTCTATTAAAGAAGGATGAACACTTTTAAGTAAAAACTTAAATTTTTCTTTGGTTTCATTGTTTAAATGGCTATTTTTAGTGGGGTAGCAGCTCTCTTCGCTTTCCAAACAAGGCGATAGATGATTTGTTTCAGCCATAGATATATTCCTTTTCTCTCTATCTTTTTATTTTGTTATTTATGAATAATCATTCTAATGGATCTGGTCAAATTACGCAAAAGTTCGCTCATTACCTGGACGCTTTGATCGTGTTCTGCAGCCTCTTCTACGCGCCTAGCAGTCTCATTTATTTGCAGTTTTGTGCCCTTATTAAGATGATCTAAGTTTGCATAATCTGCTGAGCGCGCATTGGAGCAGTACTTGTAATAAGCTTTGCCAGCAGTGCTTGTAACAGAAGCAATAGCTGCTGCTGCCGCTACTAAAGGCACTGTAAATCCAAGAACAGAAGAAATTGTGGCAACAGCCCCGACAGCTAAAGCAGCTTTTTGCGCGGTTTTGAACTTTGCTAGTAATTTTTCATCTTTTAATAGCAGCCCTTTTATTTCTTTTAGTATTTTTTGGCGATAAATTTGTAGCTGCTGAAATTTTTCGAAGTCATCTAAAGCAAATAGTGCCTCTTCCTTAGCAATTTCGCTTTGCATTTTCATTACCGCGGCCATGATTTGATACATGGATTGATCGCTTAAATTTTCTATGCTTGAAAGTATCTCTTGTTGGTCTACATTCAACGGCTGCTCTAGCTTGGGAGGTAATTTTAGGTTTTTCAGGTGTGAAGGAAGGGCGTCTGGTTCCTCGAGCACCGGCGCAAAATGGATGCTGCTATTTTGAGGCAGCGTTTTTTTGGTCTTTTCTGCTATCGGTTTTTTACTTAATCCCAAAAGAGCAGAAAGAAGTTTAAAAAGACCTAGGCGCTCTTTTTTCTCTTCGGCAATAGAAGTAGAGGAAGCAATAGAATGGGGATCAAAAAGCTGATCTAACGTTTTTGCCTCAAAATGGTTAGAAACTACTGTTTTTTCTTCTGGCAAAGAAAAACCACTAGTAGAAGTAGAAGAAGTTGAATTAGAAAGTGAATGAACCATTTAAACCTTATGCATTTGTTTTTGGTTGTTTATTCTTTTTCCATCTTTCATACATAAAAGAAACATGGCGACAAACTTTTTTGTTATTAACCTGTTTAGCGCGCTTCTTTGCTTCTTTTAAGATGGCAAAAGCTTTGTCAAACTCTTTTAAAGCTAAATAACAGTCGCTTAAATGCACATATAAATAAGGGTCTATCTCTTGTAATGGCTGCTTTAAAGCCTCTATGTAGCAATAAGCGGCTTCTGCATAATTTTGTTGCATTTTTAAAGAGGCGCCAAGTCCTTGCAAATAAGAGATGTTTTGCGGATCTATTTGCAATAGTAAACGAAAAAAGGCGTCGGCTTCTGCATAATATTTGTTTTGATAATAGACATAGGCCATATGATGAAGCTCTTGCTTTTTCTCTAAAGAAATTGTCTTTAAAACTGCCTCTTTTGCTTCTAGCGGTTGGTTATCTACTGTCATCATCTCTTCTTCATTATCTAATTTTATCAATCAATGATTTAACGCTTTTTTCCCTGTTTTTTAACAAAAGATTTGCCATGGTAAGCCAGTGATCTGCAGTTTGAATGAGTTTTTGCATCTGTTGCATTTCCACTTTGTTTTCGTTGGCTAGCTCTTCTTCGGTTAAAAGCAAACTTTCTTTTAAAAAATCGCGTTCTACTACGCTAAACTTAAGAGCTGTATCATCAAAATCAACGCCTATCTCTTTGGCAACTTTTAATTTTTCTTGCAGCTCTGCGTCGTTACTAATATCTAGACCATTTTCATCAGCTAATTTATTAATAGCTTGTAAAATAGAGTGAATGAATTTGATTTTTTCTTGCCGCTGAGAAATTTCGGCGCCTTTTTGCGCTACCTCTTCTTTTAGTCTACCCGACTGTTTGGTAAAAATCAGCAAGCTGTTTTCAGTGACTCCTTTTGCTTTTGGGCTGTCAGTAACCGAAGGGCTTGGACTAGTTTCTGCTGAAGTGGAAAGAGAAAGCTCTGCCATCATTTACCTCTTTGTTTAGGGTGAGACAATGTAATGCATGATTATAATCATGATTTTAACGAATTGTACCAAATGATCATTTATTATGTAAATAGATTTAGATATAAATAATTTAATCTTTTGTTTAAATAAAATAAAAATCAAAATCAATAATTTATTTTTAAACTAGTGCAAAAAATAGAGCAATTAATGGGGTAGCAGATCCTTTTGCTTTAAATTAAGTGTAGCCTATATACTTGCGTTTTTTAAACAAAAGCAAAGTACATTTGTCAAAATGGATAAAAACTTTATTGAATCGGCGCTAGTCAAAGAAGATTTAGGATTTGAGGTGCCGCTGCGGCCTCAATGCTTAGATGATTTTATTGGCCAAGAACAGATACGCGATCGTTTAGAGGTGTTAATTGGAGCGGCCAAACAACGAAGCGAAACTTTAGGCCACTGCCTCTTCAGTGGACCTCCTGGACTAGGGAAAACCACGCTAGCTAATATTTTGGCGCAAGCTATGGGTAGTAATTTAGTTGTAAGCTCAGGGCCAGTTATTGAAAAAGCAGGAGATTTAGCAGGTATTTTAACTAGTTTAAAGACTGGCGATGTGCTTTTTATCGATGAAATTCATCGTTTGAACCGCTCTATCGAAGAATATCTTTACCAGGCAATGGAAGATTTTTCTTTAGATATTATGATCGATAGCGGCCCTAGCGCTAGAAGTATTCAGGTAAAGCTCAATAAGTTCACTTTAGCAGGAGCTACTACTCGTTTAGGACTGCTTTCAGAGCCTTTACGCACTCGTTTTGCTTTCACTTCTCGCCTGGATTATTATGACGCTATTACTTTGCAAAAAATCGTTCAGCGTACCGGACGCCTGCTGAACTTTCACTTAGATGATGAAACAGCAATAGAGATCGGTAAACGCTCTAGAGGTACCCCAAGGGTAGCTAATCATCTTTTAAGATGGGTAAGAGATTTTGCCCAGATGCGTACCAATAATCATATTGATAAAACAGTTGTGGATCAAGCGCTTACATTATTAGCAATCGATCACATTGGACTCGATGAGATGGATAAAAGAATTTTAAATACGATGATTAACCATTATCAAGGCGGGCCGGTAGGCTTAAATGCCATCGCTGCCACTATTGGAGAAGAAGCTTCTACCATTGAAGAGGTTTATGAGCCTTATTTGATTTTACAAGGTTTAATGAGAAGGACGCCCCGCGGCCGAGAGGTGACTGAACTTGGCTATGCCCACTTAAAAAAAGAGTATTTTGATCAGTCTTAAAGGAACATCAATTTTAAAAAATAATTCGAAGAGTGCAAAAGAGGTAAAAAAATGAATCGGTTAATTGGATTTTTTTTAATGGCAATTGTTTGCAGCTGTCAATTACAAGCAGGGGTTTTAAATAAATTAGTGGGAAGCTTTAAAAAACAATGCGCCCCTCCTCCTTCTATTAAAATACTCATTGAGCATGATGTGAACTGTATTCCCTTGGAGCTAACCGGTAAATATAGTCTTTACGACCCTTACCTTCACTCTGCTATTAGCAGTCGCTTTATTGGCAAATGCAGGCCATTGCAAGCGCTAAATGATGGCATTAAATGGGGGGAAGCTTTTCCGGGGCTTTATCAATTAAAAGTTACGCCCGATGAGCCTTCTTCATTAATGATAGTAAACGGAAAAACATATGAAGGGTCTCTTTACATTTATGATATTGGAGGAACTATTAGCATTGTGAATGAGCTTTCCATTGAAAGTTATATTACTCACTATTTAGCAGGTTTTCCAGACTACTATCTTCATCCTGAAGTGCTAGCAGCTGTGGCAATTGCAGCTCGCACAAATGCCTATTTTGCAGCCTGTAATCCCAAAACGAATTATTGGGCAATTAATGCGAATCAAGCAAGTTATGCCGGCCAAGAAGGAGCGCCGATGGAAGTGGCCCAAGCGGTATATGCTACGCGTCATATGATCATGAGCCAAACAGGAGTCTACGATAAAATTGCCACTCCTTTTCCGGCACAGTTTGACCATTTGCCAGCGATGAGCGATGTAAAACAGCCGCAAATAGCAAAAATCGATCTAAAAGAGGCCAATCAAATGGCGCAAAGCGGCGCTCATGCTGCTCAAATTTTGGCCCGCGCCTTTCCTGGTGCCACAATTATGTTGATTTATCAAAATAATTAAGTTGATTTCGTTGAAAAATGATATCCACTTTAAAGCAGCCTGCTCTTCATTTACTAAAAATTTTGAGGCAGGCTCTCTCTATTCATTAATTTAAAAAAAATCTAAATTTCAAAATATAAAAAACGAAAAAGTATTCTTAAGCTTGCCAGCTCTCTTCGGTTTGAGGGTTTGGTTGAGGAAAAATAGTTTCTGGCTCTTTTACTGCCTTGAGTAGATAAGCACTATAGGCTGGTACGCGCAAAGTTTCAAACTCTAATTTTTTTCTTTGACTTTCCTCAAAATAGTCTTGAGGAGCTGGGTTGTAGGTATTGACTACCCAATACCAGTGATAGCCTGGGGCGAGGGAGGGAAGTTTGACAGTGGCGGTAAGGTGAAACGCATTAAACACTGCATAAATTTGCGGCCCTTCGTTTGCAATATTAAGGCTAAGGGCGACTAACCCATTGTCTTTTTCCCAATCAGGAGTATTAGGCAGCTGCCCATGCCAACTAACATCTTCTTCGTTTAAAAAAGAGTCGCGCCTTAATAAAGGTTCTTGATGGCGAAAATGAATGAGGCCTTGAATAAAACGTAGAAAACCTTTTCTTGTTTCTACCTGGTCCCATAAAAACCAGTTAAGCTCATTATCTTGGCACCAAGTATTGTTATTGCCATGCCTGCTATGGGCATATTCGTCTCCCATATAGATCATGGGAATTCCTTGGGAAATAAATAAAGCCAGAGCAAAATTTCGGATTTGGCGTTCGCGTAAAAAAACAATCTTTTTATTGCTTGAGTGTCCTTCGACGCCGCAGTTCCAGCTATCGTTATGATCAAACCCATCTTGATTGTTTTCGCCATTTGCCAAGTTATGTTTTTCGTTGTAGGTGACAAGATCTGCTAAACTAAATCCATCATGAGCAGTAATAAAATTGACGCTACAAGCCGGAGATCCGCGCCATCCATAAATATTTTGAGAACCAGATAAAGCAGTGGCAAACTCTGTTTTATAGCCAGAAGTTCCTTTAATGAATCTTCTTACACTATCGCGATATTTTCCATTCCATTCCGACCAGCGCGTTCCGGGATAAAAACCGCCTACCTGATAAAGTCCGCCTGCGTCCCACGCCTCTGCAATTAAAATAGTTTTTGATAAAATAGGGTCTTTAGAGATGGCTTCTACTAAGGGGGAATTAGGTAGAGGAGCGCCGTTTTCTGCCCTGGTTAAAATAGAGGCAAGATCAAAGCGAAAACCATCCACATGCATTTCGCTCACCCAATACCTTAAAGAATCTAAAATGAATTCCAAAGTCACAGGGTGGTTGCAGTTCAGTGTATTTCCGCACCCTGAAAAATTTAAATAATTTCCATTTTCGTCGATCATGTAATAAGCTTTGGGATCTAGGCCTTTAAAAGAGAGAGTAGGACCTTTTTCATTGCCTTCAAAAGAGTGGTTGTAAACTACATCTAAGATGAGCGCCATGCCGTTTTGGTGTAGCGCCTTTACCATCTCCTTAAATTCAGATAGACCTCCATCTGCATCTGGAGAAGGCTTTAAATAACGATTCATCAAAGAGAAAAAATTAACAGTAGAGTAGCCAAAATAGTTAACAAGTTTTTGCTTACTTGCTGGATCGATTAATAAATTTTCACACTCATTAAACTCAAAAATAGGGAGAAGTTCAATGGCATTGATCCCTAAGCTTTTTAGATAAGGAATTTTTTCGATAATAGCAGAGAAGGTGCCAGGAGAAGAAGTTTGACTAGAAGAGTGCTTTGTAAATCCTCTTACATGCATCTCATAAATAACTAAATCTTTGCTGGCAATAGAAGGGGGAATCACTCCTTGCCAGTCATACTGACCATGAGAGACTACTCTTCCTAGCGCTTGATAGGGCTGACTTAATTGATTTAAAGCCCCCCATTGTTGATGGCTAAAAACAGAGCTGGCGTAGGGATCTAATAAAAGAGAAGTTTTTTCTTCGCCCTCTTGTAGGCGGGCCACGCGATAACCATATAAAGTGCAAAGAGGCAAAGGAGCAACTGCAACATGCCATACATCGCCTGTACAGTGTTTGGCCGGGTCGAGTAAAATTTCTGCAAAAGGTTGATCCGGTGCCTCTTTTGAAAAAAGAGTTAGCGTAACAGATTTGGCCTCTTTAATATAAATGGCAAAGTTTACTCTATTTTCCAACCAAGAAGCGCCGTAAGGCATTGGAGATCCTACTTCGATGGTGAAAGAGCTCAAATTCTCGTTCATAAAAGCTTTCCTTCTGCTGAAATCAAATAGATCTAGCCTTCTTAATAGAGAGGATTGATTTTTTGCGCCAGACTTTTTCTGCTCACAAAAATCTAGAGTAACTAAATTAAGTATTTGTTCTGTAATTTCTTATCTTTTATAATAACGTTTAAGGGACTGCTTAAAGAACCTTTAAAATCTTTGAACGCTTTTGGTTTTTTTATTAAAACTAATTTTTTATAATTAAAAATCTAAAAAAGAGAGGCAAAAGCCTTCGTTTATAGAGAAAATTGATTTACTTTTTAAAGCAAGTAGAGCATGTTTATCGTTTAATAGAAATCATCTCGATGGTAGCCATTTTTCAAAGTTATCTAAAGGTTTTCAATAAACCGTGATGTTAAAAATTAAGAAATAAGAAGAAGCAAATAAAAACAAGACAAATTTAAGTTAAGTAAGAGTTAGCCACATCTAATGGTGACTTTACTTCAGGAGGATACATTATGTCGCTAGAAAATGCAAAAGACAATCTAAAGGAATTTGGTAAAGAACTTGGATTAGAGGGGCTTGAGTTTGACGAAAACAATACCTGTATTTTAGGGATTGACGATGAGTTTTCGCTTCATCTTACTTATGAGCCGAATTCTAAACGCCTTTACCTCTACTCTCCTTTGCTCGATGGCTTGCCAAGAGATGATAAACTGCGTTTGAAGCTCTATGAAAGACTTTTAGAAGGCTCTATGTTAGGCGGCCAAATGGCTGGCGGCGGCGTGGGCGTAGCAGTCAAAGAAGAGTTGATTTTACTTCATTGCACTCTTGATATGGAATATGCAGTCTCCTCAGCTTTACGTGCATTTGCTCCTCTTTATGTGGAAACAGTAGAAAAATGGCGTAAAATTTGTATGGATCTTTCTGAAGGACGCGAAGAGTCCAGCGATAGCTCCTCTTCTGGACCTCAACAAAAATCTCCCCCAATGGGCGGAAATTTAGGTGGTAATCCTGGATTTAATCAAGGCTTTATCCGCGGCTAAAATTGATCAAAATTTTTGACTATTTTTTGTTCCTACACATAAATACGTTTTTGTGTAGGAACAATATTTAGGCTAGCTTTAAATCGATTAGCCATTGCGACAGCAATTGCTGATTTTTTTCTATATCATTTTCTAGCTGCTCGATCAACAAACTTATTTTTTCCCAAAAATGGTGAAGTTGCTGCTCATAAGGAAAAATCTTTTGCTCTAAATGAGAAAATCCCCAGCTCTTTACACATTCTACTTTAAGATTTTGCAGTGTTTGCTGGAACAAATCAAAAGAAAAAGTAGAAGAACAAGCACTCTTTTTGTCTTCTAGCGATGTTAATAAAACACTTTGCTTAGAAATAAGGTCTGCCATCGTTAAAAGCTGCTTTTCAATAATAAGATTGGGGCTTGCGCCAAAAACATAACTAAAAATCCCTCTTTTTTTAATGAGTAACCGCGCTTCTTTTATCACGTTTAGATGCATGATCATTTCTTGAATGAACGTACAAAGCTGATTGAGTTCTTCTTTTATTAGACTAGTTAGTTGAAGAGCTTGCCAGCTGTGGTTTTGCTTTTGGTATTGATTGGAATAATGGAGACAAAACTCTTGTAAAAGCTCTTTTTCCATTTTTTTGACGCTCTCTTCGTCGATCTCTTCTATTTGATCGAGCTGGTGGTCAAGATGAGAAATCTCTTGATTGAGGCACTTTAAAAAAGCCTTGAGCTCTGCTCTTTTTTGCAGGCTATTTGGTTGATAAAAGGAAAACTGCTCTTTTTTTTTTTGCAGTGCGTTTTTTTTAGTTTCTAATTCAAGGCGCTTTTGGCTGAGCTCGCTAAAGAGGGGAAGCGTCTGTTTTGCTAAAAGATACTGTTTTCTTTTCTCTTCGAGCCTGCAGTAAATAGTCTGATTCATCTAGTGGTTCCTCTAATTTTTTTCTGTAAATTTAAATAAAAAGCTTCGCTAAAATCCCTCACCATAAATCTTGGACTATGTTATCTTTTTAGCAAGCAAGTAGCTAAAAAGAGAAATTGTTATCAATTTTAGCTTTTGAGCTAAAAATTTAAAGACTACAAGTTTTTAAGTTGGTTTTTTCATAAAAAATCACTTAAATTGTTAATCAAATCACTGCGAGGTAGTAATGTTTATAGTACATGTTGCTGGTCATTTAGGTAAAGATCCCGAAACGCGCTTTACAGCAAATGGGCAAAAGGTCTCTACCTTTAGTCTAGCTGTCAATCAACGCAAAGGAAAAGAGGAGATGACCGTATGGGTACGCGTCACCATCTGGGGAGATCGCTTTGACAAAATGCTCTCTTTTATTAAAAAAGGTAGTGGTTTAATCGTTTCAGGCAAGCTTAATCCGCCTACTACTTATGTAGATAAAGAAGGGCGCACGCAGGTCTCTTTGGAAATGGTAGCGGAAATGATTGAGTTTAGCCCCTTTGGTAAAAATGACCGCTCTGATGCCACTGGTTCAAGCCAAGGTCAGTACAGCTCTTCTGCTTCTTCTTCCAATGAGCAAGGGCATGGATATGGCGCGCAAGGATTCACGGCAGGTGGCGCACAAAAACCTGCTAACAGCTCAGCTTACGGCGGATTTTCTTCTGGGCAAGGTGAATCACATGATCTAGACGAAGATAGCCTCCCTTTTTAATTTTAAACAGCTAAATAATGGAGTAAGAAATGAAATTTACCTGCTCTCAAGTAGAAAAACGGCCGGCAGCTGACCTTCTTATTTTACCTTTTTGGAAAAAAGAAGATGCAGTAGAGCTGGCAGCAGATCAGCAAAACTTAGTGACTAGCCGCCTGCAAAGCCAGCTTGCTTTAAATGATTTTAAAGCAGCTAAAGGAGAAACACTCTATTTTTTTGAAGAAGAATTAGCGGAAAAAAGAGTACTTTTACTTGGATTAGGCGAAAAAGAAAAAGTATCGGCGGAGATCCTACGCCGCTGCTATGCAGCTGCCTCTAAGCTCTGTAAAAAAAAAGGGTGGCAAACTCTAAATGCTCTTTCGCCTCAAATTAGTGATCTTTCTTTACAAACTATTTTAGTAAGCGCTAGCGAAGGGCTCTCTTTGCCTAACTACCAGTTTGCCGCGCCTAAAAAAGAGAAGGAAGAGACGGTTACTTTTATTGAGCAGGTAAATTGGCTTTCTTTAGACTGCTCTCCTTTAGCTAGTTTAAAGGAAGTGACTCATACTAGCCAAGCAATTGATTTAACTAGAGACTTGGTTAATAAAAATGCCGATGAGGTAACGCCCCTTTATTTAAAAGAGTGCGCTGAAAAAATGGCGAAAACTTATCCTGCTATCAAAACGCAAGTTTTAGATAAAGCGGCGCTGCAAGAGCAAAATTTTGGTCTTTTATTAGCAGTTAGCCGCGGATCCATTGTAGACCCCTATCTTATTGCTTTAAGCTACCAAGGTGCGTCCAAGACCGATCCGCATGTGGTATTGGTGGGAAAAGGGGTTACCTATGATACTGGGGGGTTAAACCTTAAACCCACCGGCTTTATGGAGACGATGAAGTGTGATATGGCAGGAGCGGCAGTTTGCCTAGGAGTGATGCAAGCAGTTGCCGCTGCTGAGCTTAAAGTAAATCTTACGGTAGTAATTCCAACCACGGAAAACGGAATTGACGCAAATAGCTTTAAGCCAGGGGATGTCTACCGTTGCTATGATGGCACTACTGTAGAAGTGACTAACACAGACGCCGAAGGCCGGCTTATTTTAGCCGATGCCATTGCTTTTGCTTCTAAAACACTTGCTCCTACTCATTTGATTGATATCGCAACTTTAACAGGCGCCATCGACGTCGCGTTAGGCCAAGAGGCATCAGGACTGATGAGCACTGATGATGAGCTGGCTGAGGCCCTATTTTGTTCTGGAGAGGAGACGTTTGAAAGAGTATGGCGCATGCCACTTTATGAAGAGTACAAAGAACGGCTTAAATCGGACTTTGCCGACCTAAAAAGCTGGAATGGGCGCGCCGGTAGCGCCAACGTAGCTGCGATGTTTTTAAGTCATTTTGTAGGGAAAGGCATTAAGTGGGCTCACTTAGATATTGCCTCCACAGCTTACCTATCAGAAGCGGCGCATTATTGGCCCAAATATGCTACCGGTTTTGGAGTCAGGCTTTTAGTAAATTTTTTAAAAGCAGTGCAAAAGACAAATTAAGCTAACAAACTGCTCAAATTAAACAATTTTAAAATTTTTACTCCTTTGGCATGCCTCTTGCTTGTTTAGTAATACCTAATTACGGCAAACAGGAGGCAAAAAAATGAGTAAGGAAGATAAAATTAAAAATCCTCCCAAAGAAAAAGTACTTACCGCAGAAGGGTGGAAACGACGTTTTTTAACGCATTCAGGGGAAGGCCAAACTATTAAAGAAAAAAAAGGGGCTAAACCTAAAACCGCTTAAATAAAATGAACATGTTAAAGAGCTTAAAATTTTTTTAAGCTCTTTTTTTTGGACAATTTTTTCTTTTCTCCTTTATGAGTAAAAGTAGTTACTTTTTATTCTAAAAGGAGAGGTTTAAATGCTATTAAAGCCCATCTGCGAGATTACAAATCATCCAGTTATGCGCTTTCCTTTATTAGGAAAACTTTCTTGGGCCTGGGACTTTGGTCAAAGTGCAGCAAAAATAATAAAAATAGAGCCCAAAATTGCTAAACAAGTAGCGCTCTATGTGTCTACTAGCAAAGAAGAAGATGGCCAGCGCGTTTCTAAGCTAGAAAAAAGCGTCAAAGTCTTAACTTGGGGCTCTATTGCTGCCCTTACTGTGGCAGGCTACTCTTATCTTTTCATCATTCCCGCCGTGCTGGCAGTAGCCCAAACGATTTTTTATTTTTGCAACACCTTTGAAAATAAACTTAAGTTTTTAAAGCGCTGTCTAAAGGAGTGGGTAGCGGATCGAAAAGCTTTGGGAGAAAAGCGCAAAGCTAAGAGAAAAATCATCGACGCCTATTTAAGTCAAAAAAGTTTTTTAAGCCTACAAGGTTTAGGGCTAACGCAGCTTCCTCCTTTTTTAAGTCTACTAACCCATTTAAAAGAGCTCGATTTTAGCAATAACCAAATTTCTCTTTTGCCAAATGATATCAAAGAGCTAAAAAATATTATTGCGCTTGATCTTTCGCAAAATTGTCTTACCTCTTTGCCCGCTGCATTTGGAAAGCTTCTCTCCTTAGAAGCAGTAGATCTTTCTCATAACGAGATTAACTATTTGCCTTTGCAACTGATGAAGCTTCACCATTTAGAGGCACTAGATCTATCAGATAATTGCCTAAAGGCAGTGCCAGTAGAGATTGAGCAGCTTTCTTTATTAAGGGCGCTGGATCTTTCTCATAATTATCTAACTTGTCTTCCAAAAGAAATTGGGCAGCTTAGCCATTTAAAAGCGCTAAACATAGCCGATAATCAGCTCTTTCGCCTTCCTTTAGAAATTGGGCAGCTAACCAATCTGACTCATTTTTATTTCTATGGTAACTGGAATCTACAGGAGCTGCCATTAAGCTTGAGCGCCTTGACCAAGCTGAGTTATTTAGATTGTGATGGCACACAAGTTGACCTAGCCCAAGCACGTGCTTTAGAAGATGGCTGGCAAGCGGCCAGAGAAAGAGATGGCTTAACGGCTTTTAAAGAGCGCTTACAGTTATGGATAGCCTCAAGTGGTCTGCAAACAGAGCTACAAAAAGAGTTAGTATTTCATGGATTTGAAAAACGCCTTCTCAATGAGTGGTTATTTCGCTTAGAAAAGACGCGCGATTATAGCCGCTGCCAAAGTAAGCTATCAAAAATTGCACTGCAGATGATGCAAACTCTGCAGAACTGCCCCGAATTTAAAGAAACTTTTTTTTCTCAGGTACGTTTAAACAATGAATGTTGTCAAGATCGCGCCGCAATGTCATTTAACTTGCTCTACACTGCCTGGCGCTTAAAAGTAGAGCCGCAAAGGTCTGTTAAGCAGCAGCTAGATTTTATGCGGCGCGCAGCGCGCACTTTAGCCCTGAGGCAGTTCATTGCCAACTGCATTGCTCAACAGGAAAAAGAGCAGCAAAAGATAGAAAAAGAGGGGGTAGAAATCTACCTCTATTACGAAACCCTTTACAAAAAAAAATTACGCCTCCTTACGGCAATCAAAAACATGGCCTATGACCCCATTGGCAAAAGAGAGTGGATCAAAGAAAAAGAGCTTTTAGAGTTTGTTGCAAAAAATGAGATATCTATTTTAATTGAGCTGGACGCTTTTGAGCAGCTAACTCAAAAAGATAGTAAGCTCCAACAAAAGCTTTTAGAGGTAGAAAAAAATTTTCAGCAAAAGCTTCCTGCTCCTTTAATGGATACAAGCAATCCATTTAGCGAAGAACAGCTAAACTGGCAGATAAAAAACCAGCAAATCCTGCAAAAGCTTAAAGAAAAAAAGAGCCAGCTACTCAAGAGCTGGCTAAATAAAAAGCTTTACTAATTTTTGTCCTCTGACTTCAAAGAGATATCTACGCCCGGGTATTCATTTGATGACTTTATTTCATAAGAAAAATCTGAAATAACAGGCATGTTTTGATCATCTAAAGTGACTGTAAAAGATGCATTTGCTTTCATAAAATCTTCTATTAAAACTCCTTCCCCGTCTGGCTGTTTGTTGTAAAGACTGTACTGCATAGGAATATTTACTTTTACTTCTGTTATATTTCCTTCTGTATCACGCACAATTTTTAATTCAGGGGCAGGGTTGTTATTTGTTAAACTAGTACCTTCAGGATAGTTATCCGCATTAAGCGGAGTGTGAATTAAGGATGTATTTGTATGCAGGTTTACCGTAAGCCAATTTCCAATAGCCACTTCCACAGGGTTGATCGCTACTTGAGTAGCTAAAACTTGTAAAGTATTTTCCCATTTTTTATTTTGTTCTGTTATAAAGGAGCTGACTAATTCTTTAGCTTTTTCTATTCTTTTATCTTTTTCTAAAGTATTTAATTCAGGAAATAATCGATAAGTTTTTTTAGTACCTTCTCTATCACTTTCTTCGATCGAAAAAGGTTGGCCTACTTTAGTGTCTCTTTCAAACGTAGTTTCTCCATGGTTCGGATCAGAAGCTAGTCGTTTAAAAACTTCAAACTCACTTTTAATTCCAGTATTCATAGCTTCAATTATACTGTTAGCAGAATTCATGTCTAAAAGTTGTTCTTTAAATGAACTAAAACTGAAGACAGAAGTCGGGCTTTTTTTTAATAAAAGCTGCTCAGAAAAAGTGATAAACTCATTTGTAGCTTTATTTACCTGCTCTCTTAACTTTTGTGGATAATTGGCTTGTATATAAAGTTTTTTTGCCGCTTTTACAAATAAGCCTAAAATCATTTTTTTTTCTATATTTTTAAAATGTTTTGTAAAAAAAGCGGAACCAGTTTTTTGGGCTTCATATTGATCAATAAAATTAAGGGTATTGTTATTAATATCAGCCATAGTTTTATAGATTTGTTTTTGCTCTTCAGAACTAGAGTTTCTATATATTTCGCTTAAGTTTTTAAGAGCGTTGCTAGAAATGCGAATAATGTCCTCTACCGTATAAGGGGTTTTATTTACATTAGAAGTTAATTGAGCAGTGACTTTATGCCCTTCTAAATTTTTAGTTGTCTTTTTTAGAGCATCTCCCCATTTTTCAAAATCTTGCAAAGAAGATTGCGCATTTAAAGAAGAGAACGAAGATTGACGTGAAATATTATTATTCATATTTGCACCTCTTGTATTTGATCTGATAACCCTATTATAACGCTTGATTATTAAAGGATTGTAAAAGAAAAGATAAAATTTTATTTATTTTACCTACTTTAAAAACGCCAAACATCTGGGCTTTTTTTAAGCCATTTTTTTTGCTATTGCTAGCCATAATTCTTCTATTTGTTTTATAATTACTTCACTACAAACTTTAAAAATTTCAAAGCTGGCTCTGTGATGAGATATGACAATCTGCGCGCTTTTGAAAAACATCTCAAAGGAGCAGCTCCGAGCCACTTTAGCCCTCTTTATGCAGTCATTGGTAAAGAGAGCTACCAATGCCAAAAGGCCATTTCCTTGCTGGAGAAGGCGCTTTGCGCTGATGATTTTGCCTTAACCAGCTGGGATGGCGCAGAGGTGCGAGAAGAGGAGCTAATGGCCGATCTTAGTGCACGCTCTTTTTTTTCCGATAAACGCCTGATCTTAATCAAGCAGAGCGAAAAATTAAAAAAATCTACGCAAATGGCGCTAGAGGCCTTGATTAAAAAAGGCTCTCTTCCTTGTTACCTGATTTTTCAAGCCGCAACGCTGGCCCGTCCAACTCTTTTTTATAAACTTTTAGAAAAAGAGGGGGTTATTTTAGAGTTTGCCGATTTAAAGCCGTGGGAAAAAGAGCGACAGCTCATTGAATGGGCAGGCCGGCAAGCAGCCAAGCAGTGTAAAGTGATCTCTTACGCCATCTGTCAACGCTTTGTAAAGGGAGTAGGTCTGGACCAACAGCTCATAGCCAATGAGCTAAATAAGCTCTTTAGTTTTACCTTAGACAAAAAAGAGATTACTTGGCAAGAGGTCGAGAACATTTGCACGATGAACCATACCGACTCGATTTGGGGATTGAATGAGGCGATTTTTACTAAAAATCGCTATACGGCTTTTAAGCTGATAGGTGCGCTTTTACAAGAGGGGCACCCTTTTTTGCCTTTAATCAGGCAGCTCCGTAGCCAGTTTTCTACCTCTTTACAGCTTTGGACCATGCTCGCAGAAGGAAAAGAAGAAGCTGCTATTACAGAGGTTTTTCCTTATATGAAAGGGCATTTATTAGAAAAAAACTTCATTCAAGTAAAAAACTACGGTAAAGAATCCCTTTTAAAAGGTCTCTTAGCCATTGATCAAACAGAGCTAACTTTAAAAAATAGCCAAATAAAAGAGTCTTTGTTAGCGGAACAACTTATTTTACAATTAACCACCTAAGATCAAAGGAAATTTTCATGAGCCAAAAACCGGCGCTTCTTCTTTTACCCAATTTATTAGGGGACGTGCGCCATGCAGATCCCTTTTTACCACCTAGTGTTGCAAAAGCTGTGCAAACAATCGATGGTTTAATTGCAGAAAGCATGGGGCAAGGGCGTCGCTATTTAGGTCGCTTTGAAACGAAAGCTGCCGCTTTGGAAATGCCTATTGCGCTTTTTAATGAACACACTCCCGATGACCACATTGATTTTCTTTTAGAGCCCATAGTAGCTGGGCAAAGGTGGGGGTTAATCTCTGATGCAGGCCTGCCTTGTATTGCAGATCCTGGTTCTAAATTGGTGCATCGCGCTCGTCAAAGAGGCATTACTACGCAAGCTTTTGTTGGTCCCTCTTCTATGCTATTGGCTTTAATGCTCTCGGGGCTACCAGGGCAGAAATTCTCTTTTCATGGCTACCTCAGCCGCGAGCCGCGTCTTAGAGAAAGTGAACTGAAAAGCTGCGTGCAGCAGTCGCAAACAGAGGGGAGTACGCAAATTTTCATGGAAGCGCCCTATCGCAATCAGCACGCTCTGCAGACCTGTTTGCAAGTGCTTCCAGCTTCTACTTGGCTATGCGTTGCTTGGGACTTAACTTTGCCTACTCAAGGGGTAATCAGCCAGACGATAGAGAGCTGGAATCGCTCTACTTTGCCTAATTTAGAGAAAAAACCCGCTATTTTTCTCCTTCATCATTTTAAAAAGTAAAATTACAAATTTTTAACAGAGCCTTTATTTAAGATAATTAAAAAAGCATTAACTTAAAGATTAATGAATAGAAATTTATCTTAATAATAGGCCTTGTTGCACAATAGCCCTCACAAGATAGGTAAATGATCGAGTTATCCAAGCACTAGTTTATCTTTGCTCTTAGACCTTTAAGCAGACTCAATCAACCATTCAAATCTCGGCATTCCAAGCTCGTTCATCTTATTAATTATTATGCATTTACAAATAGACT
>CATLPS010000030.1 GCA_950054535.1 uncultured Chlamydiae bacterium
TCTACTGGTTAGGAGATCCGTATACCGGTATATATACACACAGATAAGGTAAGTGGATAAATTTATCGGCTCCAACTTCGGAATCCTGTCCATGTCTCGATCAACGCCTTCCCCAACGAGAAGAGCGATTTCGCGGTGCGGGAGCTCATCAGCGGTGGCGGGTATGGACTATGGAACTGATTGAGGCTGATCCTTATCAGTGGTATTTATAGCCACCCCCCTGTGTTGACCTCAAAAAGTATTTTTTCACTATCCTGAGGATTTTTGACAGACGTCCCCTCGAAAGCGGGAGGGTTGGCTAGAGGGGGAGACTATAAATCCCAGTGATTCGTCGTCTCTCATCTGGGTCCCGTACATGACATCAGTAGAAACGGAAGTCGACCCCCCCTTGTTAAATGAATCTCAAATCATGACTGGGACAATTTTCTCAACTACATGTTTTTCCCCAACATGAATTTGGTTTATTTTCCCCAAAAATATGTTGTTTTTTGTATTTTTATGTATTTTTATATATTTATTTATTCTTTTAAAAAGTCTTCTTTTAAATAACATAGTTTCTTTATGTATTTATTTGTAAATAAATTAATAATTTAAATTATTTTCAAATTTAATTATTTAAAATTATATTTAATTCATTAATTTTAATGATTAATAATTAATTGGGAAGCAGAATGATCTAAGATCCAAAGAGCTTTATGTTGTTTTGAACCTACCTTTTGAATTGGCCAAAACTCTTTGCTCTCTTTAGCGAAGATTTTTTTGATAATAGCAGCTTTTTGCGCGCCTATTACATAGATAGCAATATGGCGTGCTTGCTGGATTGTGCGATAAGTAAAAGTCATTCGCCATGTCTCTTTTTGAGGTACATAGTTTGCTATTATCCAGCGGTCCTCTACAGTCAGCGCGTGAGTATTGGGAAATAAAGAAGCGGTATGTCCATCTTCTCCCATGCCTAACATAACTAAATCTAGTTGTCCGTTTGGAACATTTTGTAATAAAAGTGATTCATAAAGAAACGCCTGTTCTTGAATGTGCTCTTCGGCTTGCATACGAAAAATTTGTGAGCTTGGGATGGGAAGTAGGTTAAAGCCTGCTTGCATACTGTTAGAATAGTTATTTTCTGGGTGGTCTATTGGGACAGACCGCTCGTCTCCCCAAAAAAGATAAACTTTTGTCCAATCAATCTGTTCGCGAAAAGGGGGTTGGCTTAACTTTTTATAAATTGCATTGGGCGTAGAACCGCCAGAAAGAGCCACATGAAAGCGCCCTCTATTTTCTATTGCTTCTTTGGCAACTTGTATCCAGTGGTGGACGCAAAAATCAAGAGTTTGTGCGTGATCTCCTGGCAGTGCTAAATCTTTGGTGGCATCAAAATTCATTGCTATTTTTCTCCAGTCAAATAAATCCATCTTAATGGCCCTCCTTAAGTTGCTCTATTTGGCTTATTAAATGAAGAAGAGAAAAGTAATGTTCGCTTATTTTTTCATAAAAAACTTCTTGAATAAAGCTTTTTCCTGACTGCAGACTGGGAAGGTTCATATGAAAAGGCAAAGAGCACTGGTAGGGATCACAAGCTTTCACTTCCAATTGAGTGGTGGATTGACGCAGGAAAATACATTCATATTCATCATAACTTTTTAGCTCTAGTTTTACAATTTCTCCATCTAAAAACTTGCTTTGCTGCATAGGGCTGATTGTAACCAAAATTTTTCTTTGTTCTTTTTCATAAATAATAATGAAATTTTTTTTCTCTTTTTTTATTTCTACAGCTTTCCATTTCAAACAAACAGCAATCCAGGCCTGCAAGTAAAAAGAACAGGCAATTTTCTTAAAACAACCGTCGTCGGATGAATGATAAGTAATCAACAGAGAAGATGTTTTCTCTAAAAGATCAATACGCTCTTGCGTATCAAAAGCACGGGCAAAGATTTGCCTCCAACCAAAAATTTTAATCCAATTCATATCTACCATCTCTATTCCGGCTGCTTTAAATCGAAGTAGCTCTTTGGCAAAGAGGTGAAAACAATCAGAAGGAAAAAAATCAAAAATAACCCTAGTAGCTAAAGGTTTTAAAGTGGATAAAATAATAGAGTTTTCCTCAGGTGGCTGCCTCCAGAGAAGATAAATTGGAAGATCTGGAATCAAATGAGGTAAGAGAAGATAGGGTACCTGATCGATCTCTTTTCCCGAAAAATTAATACTAATCTGACTAATGCAAAGAGGAGAGTTTTCGCAAGAAACATTTACTTCAATGAAATCATCAGAGCGCCTATATTCTTGCAGAAAAATAATGCGACAAGGAAATTGGCTTTGGATTTTTTGTAAATTTTCTTCAAAAGAGTGGTCTTTTTTTGAATCTGTTGTGTAAATAATTAAGTTAAAAAGGGCAGATTTTATATCTTGCTTTGTTAATTTTGCTTGGTTTAAGAGCGCAAGCTCTTTAGAAATCACTTCAGAGTTCATACTTTTTATTTTTTGCATAAATCCACTTAAAATTTTGAGCGTTTTTAAACCAGTCTCCAGCTACGTCCATCTTTTGTCAGTAGTTCGTTCGCCGCTTCTGGACCCCAGCTACCAGAAGTATATGGCAAACATTTACGCCGAGGATGCGCATTCCAATAGTGGAGAATAGGGGTAAATACTTTCCAAGAGGCTAGCACCTCATCGTCTCTTGCAAAAAGAGTGTTGTCGCCTGCCATGCAATCGCATAAAAGCCTCTCATATGCTTCAGGAGGCGTGGAACCAAAATAAGAGCCGTAATGAAAATCCATTTTTACGGGTTGAATTGCTGTATTTAAAGCAGGAACTTTACAATTGATTTTTAATGAAATTCCCTCATCTGGTTGGATGCGAATGACTAAAACATTTGAGCTTAGCTGGCTCGCTTCTTGAAACAGGTAGCCTGGCGCTTTTTTGAAAGTAATGACGATTTTAGTAGCGCGCTTTGGTAGACGTTTTCCGGCGCGAATATAAAAAGGTACATTGGCCCATCTCCAATTATCAATGAATAATTTCATTGCAGCAAAAGTTTCTATGTTAGAATGAGGATCAACATTGTCTTCTTCGCGATAGCTTTTAACAGGATTGCCTTGAATATAGCCTGCGCTATACTGACCTCTAACTACCTGACTTTCTAGTAGATTTTCTGCAATTGGCCGGATGCAGTCTAAAACTTTCACTTTTTCATCGCGAATCGAAGTTGCTTTCAAGCTAATAGGCGGCTCCATTGCCACTAAAGTTAATAGCTGCATGACATGGTTTTGCATAATATCTCGCAGTAGGCCCGCTTCTTCCCAAAAATTTCCTCTTGAGCCAATACCAATCTCTTCACTTACCGTAATTTGTACGTTATCAATAAAGTGATGATTCCAAATGGCTTCAAAAATTGGATTGCTAAATCTAAAAACTAAAAGATTTTGTACACTTTCTTTGCCTAAATAGTGATCAATGCGATAAATTTGACTTTCATCTAAAAACTTAAGCAGTTTTGCTTGTAATTTTTCTGCAGACTCTAAGTCGCGCCCAAAAGGCTTTTCTATAATGACGCGGCTCCACTTTTCTTGACCGGGCTCGGGCTTTTCAATGAGCTGATGAAGGCTCAATTTTTCTGCCACAAGAGGAAAGTAGCTAGGTTGAATGGAGAGGTAGAAAACCCTGTTGCCTTTTGTGCCAAACTGCTGATCTAATTTTTGCAGAAGTTGCCCTAAGCTTTCATAACCTTCATCATGGTCAAACTCCGATTGATGATAAAAAATTTGTTGGCTAAAGCGCTGCCATAGCTCTTGATCAATTGGTTTGGAGCGCGAAAATTCATCAATTGCTTGTTTCACTTCCTTGCGAAACTCTTCATGGCTTTTCTTGCGTCTGGCAAAACCAACACAGGCAAAATGAGCAGGCAAAAGCCCTTCTTTTGCGAGGTTATAGATAGCTGGAAGTAGCTTGCGCGCTGTTAAATCACCGGTAGCGCCGAAAATGACCATCACACAAGAGTCAGCTGTTTTGCTTGGCTTATTTGATTCAATTAAAGGATTTATAAAAGAGGGGGAAGCTAAATTCATATTTTTCCTTGGGTCAAGATCATTCCTTTCAAGTTAAAAAAAAAAAGAAAATTATGCTATCTTTTTTTTAAAAATAAAAATTAAATAGCTTTTTTTAATAAAATTAAAAGAGAAACTCTTTCTTTATAAAATATAAAGATAATATTGTTATTATATTCTTATAAAATTGGTAAAAGAATCTAAAAAATTTAAGGAAATAAGAAATGGTAGCAAACGTTAATTTTGGTGAAGCAAAGGGAACTGATTTTTTTCAAGAAAGCCAAAAAAGGTCAGCTTCTACCCAAAAAGGTTCTATTTTAGGCAGGAAAGTAGAGTACAAATCAGAACCAGATCCACTTTTTTCTTCCTGGATAGAAATAGGGGATGATGGAGAGGCTAACATAGGTTTTTCTGAAGAGATTGCAGATTTTGCTGTTTTAGATCCAAATCTGTCTGAACTTAGAGATCTTTTTAACTTAAGACTTGAAAAAGAGCTCAAAGCAGGAAAAATTTTTACCGATCGAGAAGTTTTTGACGATCTTTTAAGTTTATTTAATGATCGAACTTTAAATAAAAAAACAGAATTAGATGAGGCGTTAAAAGTAGGAAAAGAAGAAATCAACCAGGTGCATGCTCAGTTTTTAGCTGATATTCCTCGTTGTAAATTGGAAATTAATGGCCAATCGATCAGTGATTTCAACCCTACAAAAATACTTCAAATCTTACTCAATTCTTTGGGTTATTTCTACTTTAACTCGTTAGGAAGTATCATGCACCAATCGCTTTGCGCAATGACCTGTATAAAGCTCTACTCTTTTTTTGAAGGATTTTTTGCAGAAAATAGTGGCCTATTCATTCAGAATACTCAGATTGCAATTTCGCAACATTCTTTCGGTTTTAAGATTGAAACAGATCAAGCTCAAGATACTTTGCAGTTAGAAGCACAAATTGTTTATAAAATTCAGACCATGGAAAACCAAGTAGTTGGTTATTTATGTGCCGATAGGTTAGTTACACTTTCCAGCCAATTAGATAGTGCGCACCCATTAGTAGAGGCAAAAGAGCTTGTCACCTCTCTTCAAGAAACAGTAGAAGAGGCAAATAAAAAGCTTTGCCAGCTAAAACAGCAGCATTGGGGGCTATTATTGCAAAAAGAAAAAAATCTTTTACCCAAAGTGCAAATGGATACACCTAAAATTTTAGAAGATGGTGAGAGAAGTTTTCCCTCTGATCAATCTGAAATAGTATCTGATCTGCCACAGAAGCAAGAAGAGAATCAGCAAAGCGTTGTTACGGAAGAAATAAAACAAGGCGAGTCTATAAAACAAAAAAAAGTAGGCAAGAAAGCAACTAGTCCGCTAAATCCCATGGAGATTACTGAAACTAAAGCCCAAGCGGTTCAGGTGGAAACTTCTGTGGAAAATAGAAAAAAAATCGAGGAAAAAAACGCTTTGCCAACTAAAACTACTACTCATTTTCGGCAAAAGGAAAAGCCAAAAATTGCTAAAGGATTTTTTGCAAGTTTAATTGAGCGGATCACAAGGATTTTTGTTAATTTATTTACCTTATTGGGATCTTGGTCTTAAAAATCTAACTAGCATTTTTAAATGGTGTAGAAATATTTGTCTAACTATAGTGTGTTAAAACTTAAGAGCGTCAATGAAACTGAAAGAGCTTTGTTACATAAATTATCGAAATATTTAAGAATCATTAGTTTGAAAAAAAACAATGTTTTATTTAACTATTTGAGAATTAGTAATTTATACTTTTTTTATGAAATGAAGTGAATCGAAAAGTAAATTTAAAAAAATATTCCGTACTATTTTTTGCTTTTGAGAGGTTTTGCTAAAAAACCATCTATCCAATAAATTATTTTATAATAAAAGCTAAAAAACGTGATTTAATGAAATCATAAGAAAGATGTAGCGGCAACCGGACTTGAACCGATGACAAACGGATTATGATTCCGCTGCTCTACCAACTGAGCTATGCCGCCAGAACAAATAGATAAAATAGCGGGGGAAGGATTCGAACCTCCGACCTTTGGGTTATGAGCCCAACGAGCTAACCCCTGCTCCACCCCGCGTCATTGATTAGGTTAAGTAACGATGCTATCATATCTTAGAAATTAACTGCAATCTTTTTTCTTAAATTTTTTTATTTTTTTAGTAATGGCTTTAGCAAAGCGATCGTTTTCTCTGTAGAGCCGCTTAAATTTTGTCTCATCTCTTTTCCTTTTTGGCCGGCTTGTAGACGCTTTGGAGTGTTTTTGAGCAGCTCAACAATTTTATTGTATAACTTTGAAATTTCTATTTGCCACCCGCCTTCACTTTGAGTTACTAATGTAACGAGTTCTTTTTGCGAGTGCATATAAGGACCAAAAATCACAGGTTTACCATATTCGCAAGGCTCTAAAATATTATGTCCGCCTACTTTTGAAGTATAGCTACCGCCGACAATGCAAAGATCAGCAAGCTGGTAAGCAATAGGCAAAAGGCCCATTATATCGAGCAAGATGACTTGTGCCTTTTTTTTCTTTTCGGTTTGTTGCTTGTCAAAGCTTTTATAGCTTAAGCAGTGAATCGATTGAGCGCTAAAAAGTTTTGCTACTTCCTGCGCTCTTTGTAGATGGCGAGGAATGAGTAAAACTTTTAAATTAGGCCATACTTTCCAAAGTTTTTGTAAAATAGGAATGAAAAGCTCTTCTTCTAAAGGGTGTGTAGAACCAATAGTAAGAATAAACCCATCTAAACATAATTTTTTACGCCACTGCTCAAGTTCTTTTATCAATAGATGCTCTTGCTTACAGTCAAACTTTAAATTTCCTGTAATGGATAATCGCTGACAGTCAATAGACAGCTCTTCAAACCGCTGATAGTACTCTTGGTTTTGTAGACAAAAAAGGTCAAAAAGATCAAAAAGCTCTTTAGAAAAAAAGGAGATTTGCTGAAACCGTTTTGCCGATTTAGAGGAGAGCTTACCATTAACAAGTGCAATTTTTGCGCCCGCTTTTTTAGCGTGCCTTAAAAAGTTGAACCAAAAATCGGATTCGCTCAGTAGCACTAAGCTAGGAGAGAAGTGAGAAACTACTCTTTTTGTTAAAAAACTAAAGTCAAAGGGGAGGTAGAGGTGATAGTCAGCACAGGAAATGCTTTTTTTAGCCTCTTCATGACCCGTTTCTGTAATAGAAGAGATTATCAAAGAATAATTAGGAAAAGCTAATTTTAATTGACTAGCTAAAGGGACAATGGCTTTAGTTTCTCCTAAGGAGACAGCATGAATCCAAATCACTGGCTTTTTTAATTTGGGAAAAGAGAAATTTAAGCCAGCTCTTTTTAAAAAGCTTGTATGATATTTTTTATAAATAAGGAAATGATAAAGAAATTTAGGCAGAGCTACTAAGGCCAAGAGCCACATGAAAAATTCGTAGCAGATTATTTTTAGATAAATCACGTAGATATAGCTTCCTTTACTTGCAAAATAAAATTGTTTGCTTATTAGCTTAAAAGAAAGAAGTGATTAATTTAATGGTTTTTTTTTGTGATTATTTCTTTTTTTCGTTATTATTTTGATTGTAAAAATTTTTGTGTGTTTAAAGGAGACTCTTTTTAAATAGATGGCTAGTAGAGTTGTAGGGATTATTCCTGCGCGTTATCATAGTACTCGTTTGCCGGGAAAACTGCTGAGGCCGATTTTAGGCAAAACGCTTTTGCAATGGACGTATGAAAATGCAAAAAAAGCGCTCTCTTTAGACGAGCTGTTCGTAGCTACCTACGAAGAGGTAATTAGCCATCACGTCCAAGAATTCGGAGGACGCTACATTTATACGCATGCTAATTGTTTAAATGGGACAGAGTGCGTAGCAGCCGCTATTAAAGCCGAGCCAGATCTTTTAAACGCCGATGTCATCATCAACATTCAAGGCGATGAACCTTGTCTTTCAAAGGAGACAATTGACTGCGTAGTAAAAGTGCTTCTTGAAAATCCTGAGGCAAGTATGGCGACAGCTGTAACAAAAATTTCGACAAAAGAAGAGGCTTTGAGTTTTTCTATAGTAAAATGTGTGATGGATCAAAAGGGGCGGGCTTTATATTTTAGCCGGCAGCTACTGCCCTCTGGTAAAATGCAGGGGTGGAAAGAAGATTTTCCCTATTTTCGCCATATAGGAATTTATGCTTATCGTCCCTCTTTTTTGCAGGAGCTGGTGCAGTTACCTGCCACACCTCTTCAGCTGCAAGAGGATTTAGAGCAGCTAAAAGTTTTAGAATATGGTTATCAGATTCAAGTTGCGCAAGTGGCGACTGCCACTATTGGAGTGGATGTACCAGAAGATATTAAAAAAGTTGAGCAATGGTTATGCAAACAAAATACATTTTTATTACAGGAGGGGTCTGCTCCTCATTGGGAAAAGGATTAACCGCAGCCGCAATTGGGCTATTATTAGAGAAAAAAGGGCTGAAAATTGCAATGCTCAAGTTTGACCCTTATCTCAACGTAGACCCCGGCACGATGAGCCCTTATCAACATGGCGAAGTCTATGTTACTGACGATGGTGCAGAAACTGATTTAGATTTAGGCCACTACTATCGCTATACAAACTCTTCTTTAAGCCGCGTTTCTAATGCCACTTCCGGACAGATCTATCACAGCGTAATTCGTCGCGAAAGAAAAGGGGACTACCTGGGTAAAACGGTTCAAGTTGTGCCTCATATTACAGATGAGATTAAGCAACGTATCCATCAATGCGCTAAACAGTCGCCAGATATTGATCTACTATTAGTGGAGGTAGGTGGAACAATAGGCGATATCGAATCTCTTCCTTTCTTGGAAGCAATTCGTCAATTTACCTATGAAAACCGGCAACATTGTCTAAATGTTCATCTTACTTATGTTCCTTACCTCAAAGCAGCAGGCGAAGTGAAAACAAAACCTTCGCAACACTCCGTGCAAGTACTGCGCGAAATTGGTATTATTTGCGACATTATTGTATGCCGCTCAGAGTGTCATTTGAGCGATGAAGTAAAGGATAAAATCAGTCTATTTTGTAATGTGCCTCGCCGGGCCGTCATTGAAGAGGTAGATGTAGAAAAAACCATTTATGAGGTGCCTTTAAGCCTGCATAAAGAAGGCATTGATTCTTTGATTTGCGAGCTTTTAGATTTGCCTAATGGCCAGGTTAATCTCTTGGAGTGGGAAGAAATTATCCATAAAATCACCCATCCTAAAGGAACATTAACAATTGGTATGGTTGGCAAATATGTGCAACATCAAGACGCTTATAAGTCTGTGAATGAAGCTTTATCTCATGCAGCAATTGCTATGGGGTACCGGCTTAATATTTGTCGTTTTGAAGCAGATAAATTGCCACTAATTCAAGCAGAGCTCAAAGAAAAATTTGCAAGTTGCGATGGGATTTTGGTGCCAGGCGGATTTGGAGAGAGGGGCTGGCTGGGAAAGATTGAAACAGCTAGGTATTGTCGCGAAACGCATCTTCCCTATTTTGGCATTTGTTTGGGGATGCAGGTAATGGCTGTTGAATTTGCCAGGAATGTTTTAGCTTTAAGCGAAGCTAACTCTACTGAAATCGATCCAGAAACAAAAGATCCAGTCATTTCCCTTTTAACAGAGCAAGGAAAAGTGCAAGAGCTGGGCGGAACCATGCGACTTGGCTCCTATATTTGCCAACTACAAGAAAATTCCAAAGCTGCGCAGGCTTATCAAGCGACAGAAATTAGCGAAAGACATCGTCATCGCTATGAATTTAACCACCTTTATCAAGAAAGAATGGAAGCGGCAGGATTTGCTATTACGGGAACGTTAAAAGAGCGCCATTTGTGCGAAATAGCAGAGATAAAAAATCATCCTTGGATGGTGGCTGTGCAATTTCACCCCGAGTTCAAATCAAAACCTACTGCTGCTCATCCTCTTTTTTTAAAATTTATTCAAGCTGCTATCGACCATCAGGAGAAGAGTGAAAAAAGAAAAAGCTAAACGATTAATTGGCTTAGATTATGGTTTAAGCCGCATTGGGTTAGCTATTTCTGATGAGAAGCAAATCATTGCATTGCCTCTTACAGTTTTTAAAGCCGATAAAAAACTAGAAGAGACAGCCAAACAGTTAGCTCTTTTTTTTACCCAAACAGCAGAAAATTACTGCTGCGAAATGGAGAAAGCTATTATTGGCCTGCCTTTAATGATGAATGGAGTAGAAGGAGCGCAAGCAGTTAAAGTAAAAGAGTTTATAACTATTTTTCACCATTACTCTTGCATTGTTGTGCAACCATGGGATGAAAGGCTTACTACCATGCAAGCGGATCGAGCTTTAAAAGAATTTTCTTTAAAGCGCAAAGCGCGCGCTAAAGTTGTCGATAAGGTAAGCGCTACACTCATTTTGCAAAGTTATCTCGATAGTCAATTTCCCTCTCTTTAATGAAAAATTAAAAAACTTCTATCAAATATTGACTGTTTGAAATATGAAGAAAGAAAAGGGATAATTAACCAGAGGGGCATGCATTTTTATGAAAAAATATTTGTTTATTGGTTTAACTTTAGCATCAGTGAATGGCGGAGCTCTTTGCGCTCAGCAAGCAAATAGCAGAGACCAGATGGTAGACAAAAGCTCTTGGAATGGAGCAAGTAGAGACCAGATGGCAGACAAAAGCTCTTGGAATGGAGCAAGCAGAGACCAGATGGCAGACAAAAGCTCTTGGAGTGGAGCAAGCAGAGACCAGATGGCAGACAAAAGCTCTGTGAGTCAATCTGATCTTAAAGAGGTTTCACGTCAGTTTAACTTACTTTTCCCAGGTCCTTACTCTATTGGTGATAGAGACAGCGACAAAGACATTCCTGAATTAATGAGCGGTGGCGAAGTGTTAAATCGCAACGATAAAGTAGCTGCCTTTGCCAAAAAACATGACGCTCACGTAGCTGTTTTAGTTAAGCAAAGAGATGATTTTGTCATTATCGCTTCTAATTTAAAAAAAGCGAATGGAATGAGCGTAGATCAATTAAAACTGGGACGCGATAATCCTGCCTATAAAAATTTAAATGGCGAGATGGGTTTTCACGGCAAAGTGATGTTATGGGGAAAAGAGTACATGACAAAAGTAGATCCATTAAAAAATAAAAAAGGAAAAATTATTGGCGCGCTTCTCGTAGCCATGCCAGTTGCGGCGGAAAAGAGTAGCTGGAAATAGTCCTTAAAGTTTAATAAAGTGAAGTAAGAAATAGATAATTATTTTTTACTTCATTTGGAAAAAACTTAAGAGATGATTCATGAAAGCACGCCAAAGCCGTTTAAAAGATCCTTTATGGTATAAAGATGCCATTATCTATGAAGTGCGCGTAGGATCTTTTTACGATAGTAATGCAGATGGAATTGGAGATTTTAAAGGTCTAACAGAAAAGTTAGACTATCTACAAGAACTTGGAGTTACTGCAATTTGGCTTTTGCCTTTTTATCCCTCTCCTTTTAAAGATGATGGTTATGATATTGAAGACTATTTTAATGTTCATCCTCAATATGGCACTTTAGAAGACTTCAAACTATTCATAGAAGCGGCACATGCGAGGGGATTGCATGTCATTACAGAGTTAGTATTAAATCATACTTCTGACCAACACGCTTGGTTTCAAAGAGCTCGGCTTGCTCCCGCCGATAGCGAATGGCGCAACTACTATGTTTGGAATGACCATCCCCATAAATATAAAGGGGTTAGAGTTATCTTCAAAGATACCGAGCCCTCTAACTGGACCTATGATCCTATCGCCAGAGCCTATTTTTGGCACCGTTTTTATGCCCATCAGCCCGATCTTAACTATGACCATCCTCCTTTAAGAGAAGCTATTTTTCAAGTGGTGGATTTTTGGTTAGAGCTAGGCGTGGATGGGATGCGCCTTGATGGAATTCCTTACTTAGTAGAGCGAGAAGGAACTAGTTGTGATAATTTGCCCGAAACGCATGATTTTATTAGAGCTTTGCGCAAACATATCGATGACCACTTTACAAATTGCATGCTTTTAGCCGAAGCAAATCAGTGGCCTGTTGACTCCATTGACTATTTTGGTAAAGGGGATGAGTGCCATATGGCTTTTCATTTTCCTATTATGCCACGTCTTTTTATATCCATTCAGTTAGAAGACTGTTTTCCTTTGATTGATATCATTCATCAAACACCTGAAATTCCCGAAAATAGCCAATGGGCGCTATTTTTGCGAAATCACGATGAGCTTACATTAGAAATGGTGACAGATGAAGAGCGAGATTATATGTATCGCACGTATGCTCAAGAATCGCAAGCAAGATTAAATTTGGGGATTAGACGTCGTTTGGCGCCTTTACTTGGAAATGACCGAAGAAAAATTGAGTTGATGAATGGGATGCTCTTTTCTTTAGCAGGAACTCCTTTTATCTATTACGCTGATGAAATTGGAATGGGCGATAATATCTATCTGGGTGATCGCAATGGTGTACGTACCCCAATGCAGTGGAATATTGACCGCAATGCTGGTTTTTCACAAGCAAGTTCGCAAAAACTTTGTTTTCCCATTACGATGGATCCGGCCTATAGTTATGAAACAGTGAATGTAGAAACAGAGCAGCAAAATCCAAACTCTTTACTTTGGTGGATGAAACGGCTTATTGCTCTGCGAAAGCGTTTTGCCGCTTTTGGACGGGGCAGCTTAGAGTTTTTACCTTCTAAAAATCCTAAAATAATTGCTTTTATCAGACGTTATCAAGACGAAATTATTTTAATTGTTGGTAACTTTTCTCGCTCTATTCAATATTGTGAGCTAGATTTAACAGAATTTGCAGGTGTTTTTCCTTACGAACTTTTTGGGCGCACGCGCTTTCCCAAAGTAGAAGAAACTCCTTATTTTTTAACGCTATCGCCCTACTCTTTTTATTGGTTTGGGCTTCATAATGAAGAGAGTGCAAAGATTGATTTTCCTGTCGATGTAAACGCATTGTTGCAACTGGAAGTAGCCAGTCAATGGAGTGAAATATTTGAAAAACCTATTAAAACTATTTTTGAAGCACATTTGTTAAATTATCTTAAACAACAACCCTGGTTGAAAAATAAAGAAGCAGCTTTTAGAGTAGCTACAATACAAGAAGTCATTCCTTTTTCTTTAGACAATAGCGACATAGTCTATTTAACTTTTATTGCTATAGAAGACGACAGGGGAAGCGCAGGTCAAAATACTTACCTCATGCCTTTAATCTATCTTTCTGATGCAGAGCTTGTAAGAAAAAATCCAGAAGCGATCATTACTCACTTAAAATTTTCTTCTTTGCCTAAAGGAGCAGGAGCCATTTTTGATGCTCTTTATCTTCCACGTTTTTACTCCGCTTTTCTTCAATTGATGGTAAGTCCAGAAAAAATTCAAGGAAAATTAGGCGGGCTAGTAGGATCTATTATCAAAGAAAATAAAGTCACTCTAGGGCTAAAAAGCTGTATGCTGCCTATCCATCTTTATCACTCTTCTCATGGCCATGTCGATGTGCATTTTGCAGAAGGCTATTTTTTAAAGGTTTTTCGTTTTGTTGAGTTTGGCTCTAATCCTGAAGTAGAGACAGAACAGCTTTTAACAGAAAAAAACGCTCCTTTTGTTATCCCTGCCATAGCAAAACTGAACTATCATCGTCATCTTAACGAATTTAATGTTGCTCTTTTACAAAAAGAGTTTTCGTATGAGAGGTCGGCTTGGCAATTAACCTTAAGTGAAACGGACCGTTTTTTTGAGCGCCTAACAACGCAAACAAAAATTCAACCAAATATAAAAATTGAAATTCCTATTTTAGAGAAAATACGCTTAGGCCCCAGTGAAGAAGAGAGCCAGCTAATTGGACCTTATCTTGAGTGGGCGCGCATGATTGCTCAAGTAACTGCACAAATGCATGGGACTCTTTCTACTTTATACCATGCTGATTTTACTCCTGAGGAGCCTACACCTTTTTATTTACGCTCTAACTTTCAGTCAAAAAGAAATTTGGTTTATCAAACCTGCCAGCGCCTTTTAGCTCTTTTGCCTAAAAGTTCACCTAAATTACAACAATTAATCAGTCAGTTTTTAGAGAAAAAAGAGTACATTATTCAAACATTTGAACCAATTTTACATCCTCTGGAAAACTTTTTGCGCATTCGTTGTCATGGTGATTACCATTTAGGGCAGCTACTTTTTGTCGGGCAAGAGATAAAAATTTTCAATTTTTCTAAGGGGGCAAATCGCTCTTTTAGTGAAAGAAAAAGGCGCCGCTCAGCTTTAAGAGACGTAGCGGGAATGATTCGCTCTTTTCACTTTGCTATTTTTACCAGCTTTATTCATCAAGAGCAAAAAGGGTTAATGAAGCTTGATCCCTCTTCTGCTAATCATGCGTGGCCAACTTTTTGGCAAAGTTGGGTAGCAGGTACATTCATTAAAGAGTATAGAAATAGTGTAAAAGAGGCGCCTTTTATTCCTCATGAACTAAATAATTTTATCATTAGCCTGCAAGCTTATCTTTTAGAAACAGCGATTGAGGACTTAAGTGAAGAATTACATAAACCACATAGTGTCTGGTTAGAGATCTCTCTTGGCTGGGCGCTCGCCATCATCGAGCAATATCCTAAAATTGCTTTATCTCCTTAGATAAAATCGTTTTATTTATACTATTTAGTTTTATTCCTCTTTCTACTATATTTTTTTGCATCGCTATGCAGCGCTTTAATAAATTAAGGAGTAATAATGACAAATATACCACCAAATTCACTTACAAATCCTAATACAGATGAACTGTATAAGATAATTGCTTTTTATCAAAAAGCAAACGATGATTTAGAAAGAAAAGTTGGGCGACAAAGAGAAAAGATAGCTGCTTTAAAGGGTAGAGTTAATGAACTGGAAAAAGCTACAGAAAATAACTCTTTAGAGAAACAAAAAGAAAATTTTAGTGTTGCAAAACCTGCAAAACCTCAGCCATCCTTTAGTGTAGCGTCTTACCGGCCTCATCGTTTTACATCAATCAAAAAAGAGCTTGTAGCTAGTAGTGATAAGCAACTGCTAGAGGGTGAAGTATGGATGCAATGTAATAGCGAAAAAGTTGTCTCTACTTTATCTAATGAAAAACTTCCTGAAAAAAAAACACCAATGCTAATTCCTACTTCCGCTGCAATAGGGAATCAAACAATTAATATGGGCCCAGGCTCTTCTATACTTGATGAATTTTTGTTGAGACCGGGAGAAGAGTTTGAATGGGAATTGAACATAAAAAATCAAAGCGCTTGGGGCTGGCCCGAGGGATGTAAAATTGCTCCTGTAGGAGTTTCTTGCAATCGTTTAAGTATTCAAACAACGCGCATCCCAAGTGAAGCAAGGTTATTGAGTGGAGAAGAAGGAGTAATTACGCTTAAAGGAAAAGCTCCTTTAGAAGAGGGAATTCACATGTCTTACTGGAGAGCTAGCGATTGTAACGGAACTCATTTTGGGAAAAGACTGCGATTAAGAATAAGGGTAATAGAAAAAACTTAAGAAATTAAGAAAGCTAGATTAGCTTAAACTTTTAAGCTCAACTTTTGATTGCGAAGGCAAAAACCGCTAGCTGTTGCTAGCGGTAAATCATTGAAAATGGACTTTTCTTATTTTAAAAAATTACCATTTATTGCTTGCGGCAGGATTAGTGGCGCCATTTTTATCGCTATCAGACATCATATGGTTATCCATAGATTGATAAGAACCGCCGCCTGACAAATCTTTTTTACTTGACATATTCGAGTAGTCGTGATGATCCATATCATGACTATCTTCATGGTCGCTACTCATCATAGAGTCGGCATTTGCTACTTGGTTCCAATTTTGTTTAGAGGCATTAGAGCGATAGCTTGTCTGCATTGTAGAATTGGCATTGCTATCCATATCTTTTTGCCCATTTTGCGGCATAGAAGAGGTATCTCTTTGTTGCATCATGCGTTGTTGATTGTTTTGCTGCATTTTGCCTGTATTGTAGTCAGGTCCTGGTTTGCCATAGTAACGAACATGCTCTCCATTATGGTCTGTTACAGGATGATCATCCATCGGGTAGTCATAGCCATAATGACCTTGGTGATCATGATCATGTCCATATTGACCATGATTCATATCATGATAGTGTCCGTCATGCATTTGATGGTTTTGATCCCAACCTTGTTGATAATCGGGATTGCCGTGGTAACGGTTGCCTTGTTGATCATAATAACCAGATTGATCATAACCTGCAGAATAACCTTCAGAGTAGTTAGCAGGATAATTATTATTGGCGCGGTTATAATATTTTCCAGGGTAGCCGCAGCCGCGCGAGCCACACTGAGCAGCTACTGTAGTTATAGCTAAAGTCGAAAGTAGGGCAAAAGTTGCTTTGAGTACTAAACGCATAGTTATCTCCTCTTTTAGGGTAATATTCAATAACTTTTCGAAAGCTAAAGCTCTATTTTTTCTTAAAAGAAAAATGATAGAGATGAAACATTCTTCTTTTTGTTCTTCACTTCTGTGATGCCGAAGTCACTGTTTTTTATAAAGAAAAATTTATAAAAAGAGTGAAAATTAAAATATTATTTTTTCTATTTAGGTTTTATTGCTTATTCGTGAATGGGAATTAAGACTCGATCCATTACATACATAATTCCATGATCTCCTAAAGGAAGAGATTCCAAAATAGTTGCATGGCCGTTAATAGTTAAATCGCCATTTTTTAAAGAGGTAATTTCTATTAACCTACCCCCTAAAGTTTTAAAATTCTTATTGAAATCTTTTCTTAAAATTTGATGGGAAACGATATGGTTAGCAATATAGCTAAACAAAAGCTCTTGGTTTTGGGGTTGTAACATCTTTTGCAAAGTAGCAAAAGAAAAGTTTTTGATTGCTTGATCCGAAGGAATCAAAATGGTGAAAGGTTTTTTGAATACCTCCATTAAAGTTTCCATACTTAATACATCGGCAATAGTAGAAATAGGGATAGGAGGGATTTTAGTTAACTGTTTACTTTGAACCGGTTTTTGCAAGCTTTTTAGCTCTTCTGAAGGAAGGTAGATAGTATCGATGGCAGCCAAAGTTTGGGCGGAGTAGTTTGCACTCAAGTAAGAAAGTAGCTCTTTTTCTACAGAAGAATTTTTTGATTGCACAGGAGGTTGACGCAACTGCTTTTTTAGTTGGTTGTTTTCCGCTTTTTGTTCGTTTTGTTTGATGTAATCATCGTAGTAACCTTTTTCTTGATAACTTGGATTAGATTGTTCTTCCAACCTTTTTGTTTCAATCTTATGGCACTTTGCGCAGTAGCCATCTACTTGGCTTGCCGTGATCATACTTACAAAACAAAATCCCATCATCATTTGTCTAAATTTCGCAAAGCTCATTTTATATCCTCCTTTAAATGACTATCAAATAGGCGAGCCTCTTTTAGTTGTATAATAAAAATTATCAAGTTAATTGCCACAAGTAAAATGGCTTTGCCAAATTTTCTAGCAAAATAAAAAAGATATATGCTTTTAAAGATCTGTTTCTAAGTGTTTTACATAAAAACTTCTGCAAGTTTCACTTTCCGTTTGCGCAAAAATCGATAAGTAGAGTAGAGTATTGTACATCAAGCAAGCAGCTGATGCTAAGATAAGCAAAACTGCTAGTGAAGAGACAAAAGCACCATCGAGTGTTTTAAAGTGTTTTGACAGTATAAGAAAGACAATGTGCAAGCAAACAATAATAGAGCTTGTGTGG
>CATLPS010000031.1 GCA_950054535.1 uncultured Chlamydiae bacterium
GTTATCGTTGATCCAGATGAGTTTCAAATTCTTCCTCCTGTAGAAACGGTGTTACGGTTTGGTAAGCAAGCAGGTAAAGAAATGCAAGATCTCACAGTTGCGGTAACAGTCGCCATTACTCTAACGCCAGTCGGAACAATCGAAATCTGGTTAAAGTCGCTTCAAACAGACCATCGTTGGAACTTAGAATTTCAGTTGCGCTCGGTGTCTGGTCAAGAAGATAGTTTAGCTTCTTTGCAAAAAAAAAGATGTGACCAAACATTTGAAAAAGGTTTTTTAGATGCTTCTAAAAAAATTCTACAACAGTTTGCGCAAGGCGAAATTAGACCTGCAAGATTAATGGAAAAGCTAGAGCAATCTTTGCAAATGAAGCGCGAAGAGTGGCCTTTAAGTGTCATTCGAGGTTTATTTGAGACATTACTACACCTTGCACCGCAATGTATAGGTACTTCTAGTATGGAAAACCGCTGGTGGAATTTAGCCGGGTTTTTGATGCGACCAGGTTTTGGTTATCCTTTAGACGATTTTCGCATGAAAGAGCTTTGGAAAATGATGCTAGGGGAAATCAAAAAGAAAAAAGGAAGCGAAGCGGAGCTGCAAAAATGGATTTTTATAAGAAGGGTAGCCGGGGGCTTAAATAAAGGCCAGCAAATGCAAATTGCTGCAGAGCTTTTCCCCGATCTTTACGATAAAAAAAGTAAAAAAATTCAAGAAAAAAAACAGGAAAATCACGCTCTTTACCTAGAAAAAATTCGCGCCTTTGCAGCGCTTGAACGCATTGATCTTTCTTTAAAAACAATGTTTGGGCAAGCACTTGTCAATAAAATGATTAAAAAAGAAGGGGTGGAAACAGAATATTGGGCGCTGGGCCGAATAGCAGCACGCCATCTTTTTTATGGCTCTGCTGGGCAAGTTCTCCCTCAAGAAACTTGTGCCAAATGGATAAAAATTTTATTAGAGTCGATCAAAGAGAGCAGCGAACCATTTTTATTTATGTTGAGACAAATGGCACGTAAAACAGATCGTAGAGAGCTTAATTTACCAGAACTACTAATTGCACAGATTTTGCAAAAATTTCCTCAGCAAGAGTTGAAAAAATATTTAACTAAAGTGGAAACAGATCCTCTAAAAGAGAGTAAAAAAGTATTTGGTGAAACTCTGCCTTTGGGGCTTATGCTTAGCTCTTAAGACCTTGACCTTTCAAAGGATACTTTTAATTAGACTTTAAGCTTTAGAAAAAAACGAAAAACGGCCAGCATTTTAAATTGTTCCTTAATCGATGAGTTAACCCTATTTAACCCCGCGTGCCGACTTATGCAACTTCCTCTTTACCTTACCCCCTATGAAAAAGAGGCTAAAGAACTTTTGGCCACAAATCCTATTAAAGATGTAGAATTTTCTGGTTCCACCTATCAAGTTTTAGTAGCAGACTTAAAAGAGAAAAAAGAGCACTGGGTTTTTTTGCAGCTGCAAGGAAATGAAAAAATCATTGATGCTTTTTGCGCTTGTGAAGAGGGACATCATTTAAATGGCTGTCTGCACTTAGCAACTGCTTATCTTTCTATTTTTGATGAAAATGGGCGCGCTTTGCATCTACGCTTTAGCCACTCTCTTTGGTATATTCTATGTCGCACTTATGAAGAAATGGTGGGCTCTAATGCTCAAGCATTAATGCAGTTAGAAAAAGGGCATTATATTTGCCAGTTTTACTCGGAAAAAATTGTTTTTTCTATTCATGCGCTAACGTCTGAGGCTATTGCAACTTTAGAAAAAATTCTTCATGAAAGGCAAATAGAAACAGAAGAAACCTCTTTAAAATTCACTAATTTATCAGCAGAAGACATTTTGTTATGGCGAGAAGGAAGACCTCCTCCGCAGCTGCGCTTTGACCTCTCTTTTTGGAGCGATCTTGCAAAATGGTGGTTAGCTTTACAAGGTGCTGGCACGCCTTATACTATTACTTTTCGCTATTCTCACAAAAAACTGCCTAACTGGATACAAATTAATTTTGTTAATTGTGAGATTGGCTTTTATCTATCGGAAGCTAACTTAGCGAACATCATTCCCACTTTAAATTCAGTACGCTGCCCTTTAAAAGTAGATGATGGTGCAAATGAAAAAAGTATTGAATTAATTTATGATAAAAAGACTGCTGCTCTACATCTCATTCAAAAACCTCTTCAGTGGAATAAAAATAGACCTTTAAAAGAGGGACAGACGACTTTAAAGCAGACAGTAGGTGAATGGAGTTTTATACCTGATGAGGGCTTTTTTCCAAGTGACCCTAAGCTGCTTAGTAAAAATACAGTTTTTAAGGGAGAAGATTTATCTCACTTTTTGTCAACTCATTCTAGCTTCATTAGACATCATTTAAAATCAGTTAATCTTTACACTCAGCCTCTTTCTTTAAATTACTCTCTTTCCTTTGATCCTCAATGGAAGTTACATATTCGATCTTTTTTATTTGAAGAAGGAGATTTAACAACAGCAAACTCTTGTTTGATTGGTGATTGGGCCTATTTAGAAGAGGATGGCTTTTATTATTTAGAAAATAAACAGTTCGAAGAAGCTAATCTTATTATCGCCCCTAGTAAAATTTCTGATTTTGTTACTAGAAATCGTTCTTGGCTCAATCAAATCAAAGGATTTCATACGCATTTGAAAAGTCTGGAGTATCAGGTAAGCTATCAAGTAGATGACAAAGGACGTTTGACTTTTATTAAACATCTAACTCATCCCCAATATGGTCACAATCTACATGATTTTGGTTCTTGGGTGTATATAAGAGAAGAGGGTTTTTATCCAAAATCTGCTTCTCCTTTAAGTTTTTTATTCAAAGCAGGATTTTCTCTTAATGCGCAGCAAATTTCTATTTTCATTAAGATGAATCAAGAAGCGCTAGCATTAATTCCCAATTTTTTTGCTATTAATAATCCTTTAAAAGCAATTCAGCTCAATATCCAAATTATTGATGAGCAAAGTATTGAAATATACCCTTATTACGAACTCAAAAAAGAGTTAAGCCAAAAAAGCTGGCAGCTATTTGATGACTACATTTATGTAAAAGGAGAAGGTTTTTTTGAAATTCCTATGCATGGTCGTCTTCCAGAAAAATTTCGAACTTTTCATCAACTGCAAGGAGCTGAACTAAATGATTTTATTAAAAATGACTTAGATCTTCTTAGGCCCTATCTCCATTTAGTGGATCAGCGTTTATTTGCCCCAAAGCGTTGTCAGTTAGTTGTTAGCGAAATAAAAAAAAGTGTAGAAGAGGGCAAGGAGTGGTATCAATTTTGTTTTTTTTATCAAACGGAAAAAGGAATCCTGCCTGCCATAGATTTAAGCCAATCCTTGCTACAAAAAAAAGAGAGCCGCTTTGCCTTTTTTGAGCAGGGGCGCTTTTTTTTAGATGAGGAACGCTTTGCTTGGATAAAGCAACTTCCCAAAAAAAGATGGAACAAAGAAAAAGGAACTGTTTTACTTACAGCTTTAGAGTTTGCGCGGCTTAACGCTTATGATCCGGTGCAGTTTTTAAAAAAAGAAGGATCGGAGCAATCGCAAGAAATTTTCCACCAGTTAGTTCATTTTAAAGCATTGCAGCAGCCCGACTTGACAGGCCTTGCTAGTAAGCTGCGTCCTTATCAAAAAATTGGTGTTCAATGGCTGTGGTTTTTATATTCTCAAAAAATGGCAGGGCTATTGTGCGATGATATGGGCCTGGGAAAAACGCATCAAGCAATGGCTTTAATTACAAGTGTAGCCAACCTTTTTCTTCACCACTTGCACAAATGTCCTTTATTTTTAATTGTTTGCCCTACCTCTGTGATTTATCATTGGCAAGAAAAATTGCAAAAATTTCTACCTAAAAAAAAGATCTACACCTTTTATGGAAGTAATCGTCAATTAGAATTATTAAAGGCAGACTATGACATTCTTTTAACTTCTTATGGCATTGTAAGGTTAGAAAAAGAAAGGCTGAACACTATTGAATTTGAAGTAGCCATTTTTGATGAAATTCAAGTGGCAAAAAATCAGCTCAGCCAAGTCTACACTGCTTTAAAAGGATTAAAAGCAGAAATGAAAATTGGTCTAACTGGTACGCCTGTAGAAAACCGTCTACGAGAACTTAAGTCGCTGTTTGATATTGTTTTACCAGGTTATCTACCATCGGAGCGACACTACCGAGAACTTTTTATTCATCCTATTGAAAAAAGAGATGATGAAAATAGCAAGCAGATTTTGCGACGTTTAACTACTCCTTTTATTTTAAGACGTAAAAAACAAGAGGTGTTACTTGACTTACCCGATAAGTTAGAAGAAGTCTCTTACTGCGCTCTTTCTGAAGAGCAAAATCGCCTTTATCGCGAGCTGCTGCAAAAAAGACGCCATCACCTGATAGAAACTCTGCAAGACGGAGAGCAGCCAGTTCCTTATATGCATATTTTTGTAGTTCTTTCTAGTTTAAAGCAGATTTGCAACCATCCAGCTCTTTATCTAAAAAAACCAGCGCTTTACAAAGAACATCAAAGCGGTAAGTGGCAGCTTTTTGTAGAGCTTTTACGCGAAGCTTTGCAGAGCAATCAAAAAGTGGTAGTTTTTTCTCAATACTTACATATGTTAGACATTATTGAAAATTATCTAAACGAGCAACAAATTCAGTATGCCACCATACGGGGATCTACGAAAAACCGTAGCAAGCAGCTTGATTTTTTTAATCAAGAGCCTGCCTGCAAGGTGTTTGTAGCATCTTTACAAGCTGCTGGTCTAGGAATTGATTTGACTGCTGCTTCCGTAGTGATTCACTATGACAGGTGGTGGAATGCAGCACGGGAAAATCAAGCGACAGATCGCGTTTATCGCATTGGCCAAACAAAAGGAGTACAGGTATTTAAGCTCGTTACCAGAGGAACTTTTGAAGAAAAAATTGACCAGATGATTGAACAAAAAAGTAAATTAATGGAAGGAATTGTAAGTAGTGATGATCAACATGCTTTAAAAAAGTTCACGCGGCAGGAGCTAATGAGCCTACTAGAGTTTAGCCAAGATGTGCAACAGATCGAAGAAAGTGAAGGATAAGCCTGCAAAGCTGTTTTAACTGTTGCTATTAAATTTTTTAATTGATATCAATCACTTTTTGTTAAATAGATTTTTACTAAGATTGAAAGACTTTATAGTGATGCAAAGAATATTAAAAAACAGCTCAATCGTTTTTTCTTTTTTCTTTTTTTCTCTTATTTTTATGGGATGTGAAAAACAAAAGCCTCTCCCTAAAAGGGAGATCAACGTTTCTGTTGCGATCATGAAACCTGAAACGATTCCTGCTAATTTTGAGTTTGTTGGTTTTACTAAAAGCTCTCATCCCGTTGATATCTATGCCAGAGTCCAAGGTTACTTAGACGAAATTGCCTATATAGAAGGAGACCTTGTAGAGAAAGGAGATCTTCTTTTCCAGCTCGATCCAAGGCAATACATTGCAGCTGTCGATAGCGCTAAAGGAGCTTTGAGCCGCGAAGAAGCAATACTTTGGAATGCTCGCGTTACAAAAGAACGTTTGAAGCCGCTTTACGAAAAACATGCTGCCAGTAAACGAGATTTAGATGATGCAATTGCTGCAGAGCTAGCGGCAGAGGCTAATGTGCAATCTGCCAAAGCAAACTTAATTCAAGCAGAGCTCAACTTAAGTTATACTACGATTCTCTCTCCCATTTCTGGTTTAAGCGAGCGAGCAAGATTTCGCACAGGTACATTGATTACTCCGGGAGAAAATGGATTTTTGACCACTATTTCTGTTTTAGATCCTATATGGGTAGATTTCAATGTTCCCAGTAATGAGATTTTAAAATCTAGAGAAGAGATGGGAAAGAACCTGTTGCAATTTCCCGCTGATAAAGATTTTACCATGGAACTTACCTTAGCTAATGGAACCACTTTTCCTTTTTTAGGAAAATCAAACTTTGCCTCGCCTAACTTAGACGAAAGGACAGGAACAATGCTCGTGAGGGCCTATTTCCCCAATCCAGATAAGAGTTTAAAACCGGGTGAGTTTGTAAGAGTAACAGCAAAAGGAGCGGTTAGGCCAGATAGCCTCTTTGTTCCCCAAGGAGCTGTACTGGAAAGTAAAAGTGGTTCCATTGTCTATACTTTAAATGAAAAAGATGAAGCGCAAATGCAGCCTGTGCAAGTAGGAGACTGGTATGGCAATAGCTGGGTGATTCAATCGGGCTTAAGGCCAGGAGACCGCGTTATTATTGATGGAGTGAATAAAGTGCAACCTGGCACAAAAGTAAAGGTGACAAAAGAGCTGTTTTCTACCGATCCAAGTTTGGTTTTTGATAAAAACTCTGATCAACAGACCAAAAAAACAAACGAAACAACAAAGTGATTCTGCTGCTGCTTAAGATAGATAAAAAATAAAGATTTCAAACAAGGGCAGAGCCAAGCAAAGTTTTAAGTGGCCACTAAAAGCCTCAAAAAAAATTAGATGTTGGATTTCACTTAAAAAGATAGTCATTATGATTTCAAGCTTTTTTATTGAGCGACCCGTATTTGCCAGTGTTATTTCCATTTTGATTGTGCTCATTGGCCTTACGGCTCTTGTCTCTTTGCCAATCGAGCAATATCCCAACATTACACCTCCGCAAATTCAGGTTTCCACCGTTTATAATGGGGCCGACGCTCAAACTGTTTCCGATACAGTAGCAGCTCCGATTGAAGCGCAGATCAATGGCGTAGAAAATATGATCTATATGTATTCGCAAAATTCTGCTTCGGGAAATATGAATTTAAGCGTTTTTTTTGACATTGGTACTCCTATTGAACAGGCGCGCATCGATGTGCAAAACCAAGTCAATTTAGCTCTTCCCCAAGTTCCCCAGCAGGTGCAGGCGCAAGGGATCAATATAGAAAAACAGACGCCTAGTATTTTGCAGATTATTTCTCTTCAATCACCCAGCGGGCAGTACGACGATATTTTCATGAGTAACTATGCTACGATTAATGTCGTCAATGAGCTGCAGTTGCTG
Source organism: uncultured Chlamydiae bacterium (assembly GCA_950054535.1). GTDB lineage: Bacteria > Chlamydiota > Chlamydiia > Chlamydiales > Parachlamydiaceae > CATLPS01. The sequence goes on from CATLPS010000031.1 coordinate 7,023, forward strand.
CCAGGAATTAGCCAAATTTCTATCATAAATGCCCGTAATTACGCGATGCGCGTCTGGCTTAAGCCCGATCTAATGGCACAGTTAGGAATTACTACCGAGGAGATAGTACGCGCCATCCAAGTACAAAATGCTCAATATGCTGTGGGGCAAATTGCCCAGCCGCCTAATCAAACTCCCGTTGAGCTAACTATCCCTATTACCATCAAAGGTAGATTAACTGATCCTAAAGAATTTGATGAAATTATTGTGCGCGCCGAGCCCAATGGAGCAATTGTCCGCATTAAAGACCTAGGCTATACCGAACTTGGCGCTCAAAGCTACAATGTAGTTGGGGAATTAGATGGAGAATCTAGTATCATTATCGCTATTTATCAGCAATATGGCGCCAATGCTTTAGATGTAGCCAACTCCATAAAAAAGAAAATGGAAACCCTTGCCAAAGACTTTCCTACTGGAATTACCTATTCTGTTCCTTATGATACTACGCGATTCGTCAATGCTTCTATTAAAGAGGTCTTTGAAACAATGATAGAGGCTGCGATTTTAGTAGTGCTAGTCGTTTTTGTATTTTTACAAAATGCCAGAGCTACTCTAATTCCTATCCAAGCGCTCATCGTCTCTATTGTAGGTACCTTTGCAGGAATGTATGCACTAGGGCTTTCTTTAAACACGCTCACTTTGTTTGGGATGGTGCTAGCTATAGGAATTGTGGTAGATGATGCGATTGTCGTGATCGAAAACGTTGAAAGGAATATGAAAGAATTTGGGCTATCGGCAAAGCAAGCTGCGCATCGGGCGATGGCCGAAGTAACAGGACCAGTTATTGCCATTGTATTTGTATTATGCGCCGTTTTTGTTCCGGTAGCTTTTTTAGGAGGAATTGCTGGTCAGCTTTATAAGCAATTTGCTCTTACAATCTCTGTTTCTGTTATTATCTCAGGAATTGTAGCCTTAACTTCTAGCCCTGCACTAGCAGGAGTGGTTTTGAAAGAAAATCACACTTCTTCTAAAGCTGCCGACCTTTTTAACGATTATTTTGGTCGTTTTACCAAGCTTTTTATGCGCGCAACCACGTGGTTTATACGTAAACCTTTCATGGGAATTTTATTTTTTCTATTAATTTGTGCAGCCGATCTTTATCTATTCAGGACAATTCCTAGCGCTTTTGTGCCTAATGAAGACCAAGGATATCTTTTCGTGATTGCAACTTTGCCAGAAGGGGCTAGTTTAGACCGAGTCAATGCCGTTTCTGATAAAATAGGAAAAATTGCTTTAGCTAATCCCGCGGTAGAACATGTGATTACCATGGGCGGCTTTAGTTATACCGAAGGAGTAAACCGGCCAAATGTAGGTACCTATTTTGTTATTTTAAAAGATTGGAGTCAGCGAAAGTCCAAAGAGCTACAAGCAGATGAGGTACGAAATGAGATTGGTAGACAATTTGCAGAAATAGAAGAGGCCGTCGTTTTGACGTTTAATCCACCTGCAATTCAAGGGCTAGGTACAGTAGGTGGTTTTGAATTTTGGATAGAAAACCGCGGCGTTGATAATATGGCCTATCTAGAAGGAATTACCCATGAGCTTATCGCAAAAGCACGTCAATCACCAGAGATAGCCAATTTATCTGCTACTATTCAGGCAAATACCAAGCTAGTTTTTGTCGATTTTGATCGAGATAAAGCTAGTGCATTAGGCATTCCTTTATCAGATGTTTTTAATGCACTACAAGTGCAATTTGGCTCTCTTTATATCAATGATTTCAATAAGTTTGGACGCACCTATCAAGTATTGCTGCAGGCTGCTCCAAAATATAGAGCAACGCTAAATAGTATTGGCGATATTTATGTCAAAACAAGTAATCAACAAATGGTGCCTTTGAGCTCGGTCGCCAGTTTAAAAAATAAAAGTGGTCCTAGTTTAGTGAGCCGTTTTAATGCCTTTCCCGCTTCTAAAATAACAGGAAGTTCTGCTCCTGGTTTTAGCTCTGGTCAGACCTTGCAGCGCATGGCCGAAGTTGCCAAGCAGGTTTTACCCGATCAAATGTATTTTGCCTGGAGTGGAGAGGCTTACCAACAAATTCAAACTGGAGGAACTTCTGCTCAAGTGCTGATTGCAGGAATGATTGTGGTCTTCTTGATTTTAGCTGCGCTTTATGAAAGATGGTTACTTCCCTTTAGTATTTTGATGGCTGTTCCTTTTGGTATGTTTGGTGCCTTAGTTGCTATTTGGCTGAAAAGCATGAATAACGATGTCTATTTTCAAATTGGCTTAGTTACTTTAGTAGCTTTATCGGCAAAAAATGCCATCTTAATTGTAGAATTCGCTTTGATCAAGCACAAAGAAGGAATGAGTTTTATAGAAGCTGCTTTAGAGGCCTCAAAACTTCGTTTTCGCGCTATCTTAATGACCTCCTTAACCTTTATTTTTGGAGTGATTCCTTTAGTAACTAGCTCAGGAGCTGGAGCGAGTAGTCGCCATTCTGTAGGAACAGGTGTTTTGGGGGGAATGATTGCCGCTACAATTTTAGCTCTTTTCTTTGTACCTCTTTTTTATAGCGTCATTGAGGCAGTGGCTCATAGAAAAGAGAAGAGCAAAGAGAAAAATGTGAGGGATTAAAAATGGTCAGAATTTTAATGACATTAGTTTTAATGGCCCTTACAAGTAGTTGTATCATGAGAGCCCACTATCATCGGCCGCAAATTTGCGTGCCAGATAAGTGGCGCGTAGACTCCAACGAAGCTGCAACCATTGCGAATGTTAACTGGTGGCAGCAGTTTGATGATCCTGTATTAGATCAACTGATTACTTTAGCTTTAGAAAATAACCAGGAGCTAGGGGTAGCTGTAGGGAGGGTATATGAGTTTCGCGCTTTATTAGGCATCGCTCGTTCTCGCCAGTTTCCTGAAATTAATGGAAATACATCGGCCACTCGTCAGCGCATCCCTTTTAATGTTCCCCAGATTTTTCCTAGTAATAGCCGAATTTTTAATCTTTTTACAGCTTTGTTAAATTTTACTTACTACCTCGATATTTGGGGAACAGTACAAAACCAAGTAGATGCTGCAACCTCTGATCTTATCTCTACGGTAGAGGCACGCCGCTCTGCGGTATTAACAGTGGTTAGCCAAGTAGCAGCTACTTATGTACTACTTAGGCAGTATGATAAACAGCTAGAAATTGCCCTAGACACCTACCACTCCCGTCAGTACTCTTATGAAATTTTTAAGCTTCGCTACGAAGGTGGTATCAACTCTGAACTAGAGATGAAGCAGGCAGAAGCAGAAGCTTTAGATGCACTAACTCAGGTCAAGCGCTTCCAGATCTTAATTCCTCAAACAGAGAATTTATTAAGCACTTTAATCGGTTTTAATCCTTCTTCTATTCAACGAGGCCTACTTTTAGAAAATTTTCATCTGCCTCCAACTATTCCCGTTGGTCTACCCTCTGAATTGCTGCAGCAAAGGCCTGATATACTTCAAGCAGAAAATGAGCTCATTGCGACTAACTCTAGGGTAGCAGAAGCAAAAACAAATTTTTTTCCTCAAATAGATTTAACCGGTAACTATGGCAATCAAAGTCGTTCTTTAAAGGATCTGTTTACTGGTTCTTCTCAAACATGGGCGGTAGGAGCAAATGTTTTTCAGCAAATTTTTAATGCGGGGCGCATTAGCTATGAATTAGAAGTGGTAGATGCGCGGCGCATGCAGGCTCTATATCGCTATTATGCCACCGTACAAAAAGCTTTTAAAGAGGTCAATGATACTTTAGTAGAGCACGAAATTTCTATTGAACTGATGAGAGTCTTAGAAAAAGAGGTAAAAGTTTTAAAAACTTATCTCTATTTGGCTAACCTTCAATATGAAAATGGGCAAACGGATTATTTAAATGTTTTAGATGCCGAGCGCAAACTTTTTGACGCTCAGTTGCAATTAGTGCAAACGCAGGCCGATACGTTTAATAGCTTAATTGCTCTTTATGCAGCAGTTGGGGGAGGATGGGTAGTAGAGGCTGATGCAGAGGTAGCACGCCCGTTGCCTGATCTTAAGGAGCTACGCTGCTACGATATTTTAGAAAAATAAAAAGAGATCTCTAAAATAAAAATTTTAAGTTGCCTTAAAACTAAAATTTTAAATAGTTTGAAAAAAGATCTAAAGGTCCTTAAAAAAACATAAATGATAGCTTATCATTAAGGAGATGCTAGTGAAAAAATCTTTCCCTTTTTCTACAAAAATATTTTGTTTTTTGGCAATTTTTTGTTTTTATTTTCAGGGGGCGCAGGCTTTAAACTGGTCTGAAAACCAAACCATGAAAGTAGATAGCTCAGGAAATATTGTTGCAGTATGGCAATCTTATGACCAAATTAACGAAGTATACGTGATTCAATCTTCTTATTATGATACTACATCGGCTACTTGGTCTTCTGTCTCTACTATCTCCGATACCACAATTAACTCCTTCAGCCCTGTGGTAGCGTCAAATAGCGCAGGAGATGTGGTAGTAACCTGGGTAACAGACAATTCTAATGGAACTACTGCTATATGGGCCTCTGTTCGTCCTGTCAATGGTAGTTTTTCCTCACCTGCTGCGCTATCCGACATCAATGACATTGCCATTATACAAGCGTGTAAAGTTTCTGTGAATAATAGCGGTAATATTATCGTCAGCTGGTTGGCGTTTATTGACTTTACCTATACCGCTGTTGTAAGAGCAGTGCAAGGTACGATTACTGGTTCTTGGTCTGCCCCTGTCACTGTCTCTAATTAATTTCAAATCAGCGAAAAAGGTGCAGTTTAAGGAATCTTTAAGCTGCACTTTTTTGCTTTTTCACTTCTGTTTGCAAAAATTTATTTACAGCCGCTTTTTCACTAAAAATATATCGTTTTTTTAAATAAAAAAATATAGAAAAAAATAAAAATTAAGTTAATAATTTTTAAAAAAATATAACCAAAAAGGAAAGTATGAAAATTTCGTCAATTTTTTATTTTTTAGTGACAGCGGTACTAATCACCTCTTCTTTAAAAGCGCAGCAGCAATACTCCATGGAGCTCTTGGAAACTAAAAGAGCAAAAGATGGAGCACACGGCCATCTTAATCATCTCGAAGATGGCGAAGATGGTGAAGATGGAGAAAATGGTCAAGAGGGACAGCACGGCGGCCATGGGGGTCATGGTGGCTCTAGTCTGTATGGAAATGGTGGAAATGGCGGAAATGGTGGAGATGCAGGCTAAAGCTGAAGTTTTTTCTAAAATTTACTCTTTTTAAACTAGCCAAACTTTGACTTTTAAAAGGCTTTAGTCAATTGCTTTTCGTCTATCAAATCTTTAAGCTGCTCTCTTTAAAGTGGCTTAAAGATTTTTATTTATTTAAAAGTTGATTTTGCATTAGCAAGCCTTCTTTTTGGCAGAACAATAAAATAGGAAAATAGCCTAGTCTGGCTAATGTGCAACAGCTAGGAATGGAGCCTTTTTTATGGAAAACGCTAGGGCGTGTCGTCAATTAAATGATTGATTAAAAATTTTAGATATTGAGTAAGCTAATCATCTGAAAGAGGTTAGTTTATAAAGCGATATGCATGACGAGATGATGAGGGGCAACGAATTAAGAACCTACTACCTGGCCGGCAAGAATCGGTGAGATGCACAGCCAAAGATAATCGATAGCAATATGGAATTTATAGCCGTCAAGGGGAGCAATACAGGCCAGATTTTGCCATGGCTAGTTTTGACAAAGAGAAGGAAACACTCTCACATCTTGTCTTTGCCTCTCTGATAAAACAAAATTAACAAGCCCTTGGGGACTTAATACTAAATGAATCTTTGTGCTCCATCCTCTTCTACCTCTACCAATGGTTTGTTTGCCTTTTTTTACTTTGTTAACAGCGTCATATAATAAAACCTGCATGCTGCTTATTATTTTAATATAATTTCTTTAAATAGTTTTGTTTTATTGTTATCTAATTTTTTATAAATAATTAAAAATAGTTTTCGTTATTTTAATGAATTAAAATTATCCTTTTATTAATTTTTGAATTATGTTACGTTTTAAATAAATAGTTAAAAAAATTAAAATAGGGGAAATGGAGGATGGTTAGGGGCCTGGCTTTGGCTTTAGGAGCAAATTTTGTATGGGGACTAGTGTTTGTGCTACCTGTTTTTTTGACTCAGTTTTCCTCGATCGAAATTGCCCTAGGACGCTACTTTTTTTATGGCTTGCTTTCGTTACTTTTCTTCTTTCGATATAGCCTTAAAGAACTAAAAAACTGTTCTAAGATAGTTTGGACTACAGCTTTGCGTTTTACCCTAATAGCCAATATTGGTTATTACGTCGCTTTAGTAGTTGGTGTAAAATATGCTGGGGCAGAAATTTGTACGTTGATGACGGGAATTGCTCCTTTAACTATTGCATTCTATGGCAATTGGTTAAAAAACGAAGGAAAGTTTTCTAAGTTACTCTTGCCCGCTGCTTTAATTTTATTAGGACTCTTCATCGTCAATTGGGATCTTTTCATCACAGAAGCTCCCCTTGAATTTTCTTCCGACTATTTGCTGGGCTTTTCTTCTGTTTGCGTTAGTTTGACCATTTGGACATGGTATGTAGTGGCTAATGCCAAGTTTTTAAGGTCTCATCCAGAAGTTAGCTATTTTGATTGGTCCACTCTATTAGGAGTGTCTACTTTTTTATGGGTTCTTTTAATAGCTGGCTCTTCAATTTTTTTAGTCGATCGATCGCAGTTAGTGAAATTTTTTACTTGGAATAGTGATCTGCAACTCTTTTTCATCATTACCGCTGTTTTAGGATGCATCTGTTCCTGGCTAGGCTTCTTTCTATGGAACTCTGGATGCACTTATCTACCAATCTCTCTTAGTGGGCAATTAACCATCTTAGAGTCTGTTTTTGGAATTATTTTTGTCTATTTAATCGAGCAAAGATTTCCAGAAGTATTTGAACTCGTCGGCGTTAGTTTAATGCTTTTAGCAGTTGCCTATAGCATTACCCTCTTTAAAAAAACGGGCTCCGAGCCCATGCCTGCTTAGAATAGAACTACCACTGTCCATATTGAAAAGGTTGATTATAAATACCCCAGGTGCGATTGGGATGGCTGCCATCTAACCACTCTTTCCAAGAAGGCATGGGGTAGCCTGCACTAGCTGTATAGTCTAGTCGCCATAGCTCTAGTGTTGCCGTGCCGGGATTGACCACAAATCCAAATTCTTCTTTTACCCAATTTGTATCGGCAAAAATTAGCGGCATAGGAAGAGCATATCCTAGAGCACGCGCTGCTAAGCTAATTTCTAGGTGATAGTCATTAGAAGATAAGCTTTTTCTCTTTGCTAAACAGAGTAGGGATTTACAAATATTTTGCAGCTCTGCTGCGCTGATAGTAAAAGAAAGAGCTCTTAGCGGAATTTTTTCTAACCACCTTAAAGCAGATGATTTCTCTTTTTTAGTGAGCGTGAGCTGCTCTAAAAGATTAGCAACGCGCTGAGGCAGTTGATCACTGGAGAAAAAAGGAAGGTGGGTAAATAAAAGGTGATCCACTATAGTAATAGGTAGGATCGAACGACCTCTTACTTGTAGTCCTCTATCATTTGAGAAGTTTTCTAAAATAGCTTCTCTTAAAGTTAAGGGAGTCAGCGGCCCTTGTAAATGGCGAAACACTTCGCGATAACGAGGTAAAAAATCTGGCGGAATTTCCTGACTTAAAATATTGATAAAATGGACTACCATTTCTTGGTTCAACAACATTTGACGCACAAACAGTTCTGCTGGCTTTACAAATTTATCACGCACAGAGGTATAGGTAAACTCTTGGTTTTGCCATGTCTCCTCAAAGGGAAAGTAATTGGGTTTTAGTAAAAAAGCATGCGTAGGCGAGTGCATCAGCAAAGAAAAGCGCTCTTTTTTTAAATAAGGGTTAAGAGAGGGTGTAGGCATGAGTTTTAAGGTGTCGACAATAAAAACTAGTAGTTCCATCTCGCTCTCTATCCACTTTTCCTCTGTAGTTGGAAATTGCTCCAGCTCATAGTAACAACTAATTAGCGTATTCATTGTTCCGCCAGAGGTGTAGGCCCACGGTTTTTTTTCGACTTTTTCTAAGTGATTAAGTGGATCTTTAATTAGGGGCGTACGATGCGCAATTGCCATGCGGTGAAAGGCTGACTCTTGAAACTCTTTGGTGCGTAGATGAATCACAATTGCAGAGACAATTTCTGCAAATTCCTTATTTAACTGCGGGTCAATAGAAGAAGCAATTTGCGATTCGGTAGCAATAAAAAAAGCAATTAAAGCTTCTATATACTCTTCTAAGCTTTTCAAATAGCTCCACTGAGAGGGCTGGCTGCGCCCGTGTTTATAAAGCAGGCGAAAACCAGCAGGGCTATCATCAAAAGGATTGGCTTGCACTTCTTGCATTTCAGCGTCATATACTTCTTGGAAGTAGTCTTTAAAAAGCGCTTGGTAAAATTCATAAAGGTGTTCATACAAATGAACTAAAGCTTCTGCTTTTTTTTGTAGGGACGTTTTTTGTTCTTCGAGAAAGCGAAATTCACTAAGGCGGTTTTGAAAATCACTACGCAGCCATTTCGCTTCTTCTTCTGAAGCGTGTTGCAAACGAGATTCTGCTATTTTTACTTTACTAAAAGCTGCTTCATATTCTAATTGAATTTCTTCTGTCTCTCTTTTTATTTGATCGATCTTTTCTTTTACTAAAGAGTAAATTTGCGCTCCAATCCCCCCTGGTTCATCGGTATTCATGCCTAAACTTGCATACAGATTCCAGCTGGCAAACTGCAATTTTGTTTCGGAAAAAGAGGCTAAAGTAAATTCCCAAGCTTTGAGCAAAGGATGATCCGTCAGTAGTTTAAAAGCATTTTTTGCTTGCTCAAATAACTGGTAAAAGCGTGCACACTTGGCATGAATGGATTTGGGCTCTTTAAGCGCACTCGGCGGCATCATTATAAGATGAGCAGGTAGTCTTTCTTTGGCGTGTACGCTTTCTCTTTTCAGCTGCGATTCACTTAATTGAAGTTTTTGCAGTAAAACAAAGCGAATGATCTCTTCAGTAGTTAAAACAAAATAACCGCTCTCTTTTTTTTGTTCTAGCAAAGGCATTAGCCAATTTTTTAAAATAGAAGATTTTGACTTTGAGGTTTCTTTTTCAAACAGATGAGCTGCTTCAAAAGCAGCAATCAAACCAGGTGATTGCCATATTTTAGGAGAAATTTTTTGTTCTTTTTTTAAGAGTAAAGGTTTTTTTAGATCGCCATTGCCCCAAGTGTGGCTTAAAGGAACAAAATATTCTTCGCCTCTTACAATGCGGCTCAAACGACAAAAAATGAGTAAGTCGTTTAAGTCTTTTAAAAAATGCTCTGGTTGTTCTGTTTGAATAATGGTAGCTGGGGCAGTTGCAAAACAAGAGCCCACATTTTGCCTTAACAGGCAGAGCCAAGCAGACAAAACGACGCGGGTGGCATGAGCGTCTGTTAGGGGAATAGAAGCGGGAAGGTTAAGAGTTTGCCGGATTAGTTCACTAGCTAAACGGTTATGGTGAGGATAGCTAATCTGATTTAAAAGCCGTACAATTTCTTTATTGCTAGCAATGTGCTTCAAAACTGCAAGTAAATGCTGTTGTCTTTTTGCGTCGTATTGCCGGTCAGGCCCTAAGGAATAGAGATGCTTTGTAAGCTTATCAATAGCCATTAAAACTTGCTGTGGTAAAACTTTGCCTTGATCATCAATTAAAATGGTAGCTAGCTGCTTTGCTTTTAAAACATTTCTTACTGCGCAGCTTTCTTGAATTTGCGAATGATCTAGTTTGCGAGAAAGCGTTTCATACTCTTCTTCTAGGAAAGAAAAGGGATCGAGGCTTTTTTTATATTTTTGACGTTGTTGATGACAAATGATTGCAAAAATGCGCTGGTAAAAAAAGGGATGATTTAAAGTAGCTTCTGTAGAAGAAAAAAAATGGGAAAGTTTTTTTTTAGCCATATTTTTTTAAGGTTGCCTTTGGCTGCTTAAGACAAAAGTAATTAAAAAATGATTTTATCATTTCACTTTAAACCATTCAATAAACTTATAAGCTGCAAAAGAATAAATGCCCGCCTCATTTTATTTTTAAAAGGAGATGGGCATTTAAAGAAAGACCTGTGATTAATAGCCGTATAAAACTTTAAAAGCTATATAACGAGTGCGTTTTTTAGAGAATTGCCCTTCATGAGAAAAACCCTCATGAGCTTCAATATAGGCTCTAAATTTATGGCCATATTGTTTATCCCACTGATAGCCTACCGCTAAAGAGCTATCGAGTTTCCAGTTGTGATCTTCTAAGTTAGTAAAATAAGTGGCAATATAGGGGCTAGCTTCTAAATTGCATAACTTTATTTTCCAATCTTTGACATCATAGTTAAATCCATAATAAATTCCGTTGGGCTTGATTTTGTAGCTATCATCTGAGCGAATCACTCTAGTATATCCTAAAAAGCTAGTGAGTTGAGGCGTCAGCTCGTAAGCAAGCGAAAGGTCCACTACTTCCATGCTT
>CATLPS010000032.1 GCA_950054535.1 uncultured Chlamydiae bacterium
TTATCAAAAAGCACTAAAAAATTTCTTTCTTTCTTCTGGGGACTATCACGTCAATATTGCATTCTACTCAACGGAGCAAGCTTTTTTTCCTCTTTCTATCAAAAGAGTTGATGATCAATATTTTGTGACAGAAGTGGTAGCTATTACTCCTAATAGAATACGCCAGCTATTTAAATTTGATCCCATTGACCTAAACCTCTTTGAAAAAAACATTCATCAACTGCAAAGAGGCGATGAGGTAATTGCCTTTAATGGAATCGATATGAAGCAAGTAATGCAGCAGATCATAGAAGAAGATTTGCAAGGCGACTTCTCTGATACAGGCTATTGCTTAGCAGAAAAAACTCTTTTTTTTAGAAGAGGGCGTCTAGGGATAGAGGTTCCAAAAGGAAACTTTCAACTGACTATTCGCTCTAAGAAAAGAAAAAAAATTGTCACTTTAGAGCTGCCTTGGTTTCATGTAGCAGAATGGGTGAATCAACCGCCACTGCTCGATCTTACTGCTTGCGTTTCCTCTTTACAAAAGCCAAGTCAAAATTCTTTACCAAATCATTTAGAAAGCTATTTTGCCAAAGAGTTTGTCTCAGAGGAGATAAAAGAGTTAGTAGCTCCGCAATTTTTTGGGAACAGAAAAGAAAAAGCGATAGAAAAAACAGCCAATCTAGATCAGCGCATGCAAGGCTTTTTACCTCCTTTGGGACCAATCATCTGGCAAACGGCCAAGGATAAAAAAATTTATGCTTATCTTTATCAAGGTTTGGATAAGCAAAAGATAGGCTATATTCACCTGCCCTCTTTTTCTTTTGAAGGGGAGTACGGCTCTTTAATGGAAGAGTTAATGACTGTTATCAGTAGGTTTGAACAAGAAGCAAAAGCCCTCGTATTTGATACTACTAACAATACCGGCGGAAATCTTTTATTTATGTATGCGGCTCTGTCGTTACTGACAGACAGGCCTTTAGCCCTACCAACTCATCGCGAAATGATTTTGCAAGAAGATGTTTTGCTTTCTAGTGTTGCCTACCAAGAGCTTGTGCACCTTAGAGAAAAAGACAAAAAAGGCACGATTAGTGGATATCCATTTGATACTACCTTAGTAGAGCAGTTAAAGGCCTATTCTTTAGAAGTGATCAGAAATTGGGAAGATGGAAAGAGAATGACGGATCCTCTTTATTTAATGGGCATAGAACAAATCATGCCATGCTCTATTCACTTTTCTAAGCCTTTAATGATTTTAGTAAATGAATTAAACCTTTCTTGCGGAGATTTTTTTCCTGCGATTTTGCAAGATAATGGCCGGGCAAAAATCTTTGGTAACCGTACTGGCGGGGCCGGAGGGCATGTGAAAAGGTATTCTTACCTCAGCCGTTTAGGAGTAGAAAGCCTTTCTATTACAGCTTCTATTGCTACAAGAACTACAGGACTGCCTATTGAAAACTTAGGCGTAACACCAGATATTTTTTATCTTCCCTCTAAAAAAGATGTCTGCGGCCACTATGAAGAGTATATTGATGTGGTGAATCAGGAAATCAAAAAGTTACTCATGTAACTAGCATAATTTTAAAAATTAAAAAGTGAATTTAGTTTTTTTATTCATCCTTAATATCTGCAGTTTTTAGGTTGCGCTAATAAAAAAGCTTTGCAGTTCGCTATTTTTATAAAAACATCTCCATTAAACTTTATTTCTAAAAAAATGTTTTTTTTATAAATCTTTATAAAAAAAATATTTTCTTTGGCTATCTTTTTTTAGCTTATAACAAAAAGAGGCGAATAAAATGAAATTGCTACTAAAGAAAAAATTTTTTCTCTGGATTTTCTCTTTTCATTTACTTTTGTTTTCGCAAGGATGGGGCTATACGATTCATGAACAGATGGTGCAAGATCTAGATGTTATTAAAAGTCAATTATTAGTTAACTATGCTCCTTTAGAGTGGAAAAAAGAATATTTACATTTAGATATTAAAGAAGCCTATCAGCAAGCAAAAGAAAAAATTGAAGAGCAAAAACCTTCAACAGCGCAGCAATACCACCAGATTGTGAACCAATTTTTAGGTAGCTTAAAAGATTATCACGTTAGGGTAAATTATTTTGCGACAGAATTTTCTTTTTTTCCTATTAAGGTAAAAAAAATCAACGAACAGTTTTGTTTTAGCGATCTTTCCTTTTTAAATTTATCAAGTCAAGAAATTCAGCTTTTGGCCATCTCCTCTGCGCAAGTCACGCAAATCAATGAGCTAAGGAAAAAAATTTCCGTAGGGGATAGTATTTTAGAGTTCAATGGCGTACCTATTAAAAGAGTAGTAGAGAGCTTGATCGATGAAAATTTTAATGGGGATCGCTCTTTAACTGGGTATGAACTAGCAGTTAGGAATCTTTTTTTTAGAAAAGCAAGTCTTGGTCAAAAAGTTCCTAAAGGAACTTTTAAGGTAAAAATAAGAAGTCATCAAACAGGTAAAATAGCCATTTTAACGCTGCCTTGGTTATCGGCGCCAGAGCTGGTTTATGATCATTTCTTAAAAGATCGCAGCGATTTCCAGGCATCTACTGCCAAGTTAGCAAGTCATAGTTCCTCTAATAATGTTATTAATAATATTAGCGAGCTGATGAAAAAAGACTACTCTGTCCATCTTGCGAAAGAGCTCAACTGGCGGCAAGTGTCTGACATTTTTTTTGATAAAATAGCTTTCGATTTTGAAAAAAATTATAATAAAGATAACAGAGTAAAAGGTTTTTTGCCGCCTTTAGGCGAAATTACCTGGCAAACGCGCTTTAATAAAAGCGGACTGTATGCGTATCTTTATAAAGACCCTGTTACCGGAGAAGAAAATGGCTATCTTTATCTTCCTACTTTTGGTCTTAGTCATGAGGATGCGGAGCTCTATATTGTAGAGTTAGAGCAGGTATTGACTAAGTTTCATCAAGAAGCAAATGGACTTGTACTAGATATCACCAATAACACCGGTGGTAGCTTGCTTTTTATGTATGCCGTCCTCTCTTTATTGACAGATATTCCTCTACAGCTTCCCACAGAACGCGAGATTTTGACGCAGCAAAAAGTTTTACAGCAAGCGCAGCTTCATCGCTCTCTTGCTGATAGTTTTATAGAAAATCAATTCTTTGCAAATCCCACTCTTAGCGGTTATGAATACAATGAAAAATTAAGACTGCAACTTAGGCAGCATGCCGAAGAGATAATAGAGACGTGGAAGCAAGGAGAAGTGTTTACCCCTCCTCTTTATGCAATGGGGATAGATACCATTGAACCTAATCGCAGTTGCCAATTTACAAAGCCAATTCTTGTCCTGGTAAACGCTTATTGTTTTTCTTGTGCTGATTTTTTTCCCGCTATTTTACAAGATAATGGAAGGGCAGTAATTTTTGGCGAAAAAACTGCCGGTGCTGGTGGCTATGTGCTTCCCTATTTTCACTCTAGCCGTTTTGGAGTTTCTTCTTATAGCTTGACCGGCTCTCTTGCTTATCGTAGCAACGGGCTACCGATTGAAAATTTAGGAGTGACGCCAGATATTCCTTATTCTTTAAAGAAAAAAGATTTAATAGAAAATTATCAACCCTATATTCAGCAAGTCAATGCGGCAATGCAGCAACTTTTATAGGGTCAATCGTAAAAATAAAAATATTGACAGGGAAGAAAACTCTCTTTAAAACTAAGATGATTCACTTAGGTTTTTTTAGATCAATTTAATGTTCTTACAATAAGAGGTTTCTTTATGTTAACTAAAAAAAAATCTTCTAAAAAAGTGGCGAAGCAACCGGAAAAAGAAAACCGCTTAATTACCAGTAATAGCGACAACTTAAAAATACAAAACTTGCTTAAGTCCCCTTTAAATGTAAAGCAGGCTAATGGAGCTAGTTCTAAAAAAGACAGGTCAAAAAAAACAGAAATAAAAGTTTGTTTTGATGCTGGATTTTCTAATGAGCTCTATATTAGAGGAGCAGGAGCGGGCCTGAGCTGGGAAAAAGGACAAAAGCTAAAAAATATCAGTAAAGATCAGTGGGTCTGGCAGTGCGATAAAAGTTTTTCTAACTGTGAATTTAAGCTTTTAATTAATGATGAACATTATGAAGAGGGCGCTAACCATCAAGTTTGTGAAGGAGAGTCCATCGATTGTCATCCTAAGTTTTGTTAAAATTTTAAAACTTTTTTAATGAAATAAAAGGTTTTTTATAATCAAAAAGACGACCTTTTATTTCATTATAGTTAAAAAACTCTAATAAAATTTAATCTTTTTAAGACTTTTTTTAAAATTTTAGCTGGATTAAAAGGTAAAAATAAGACAAACTGAAGCTTTTCATTGTCATAAGGTGCCTTGTATGTCTCATTTAAAAAGTTATCTAGAGCGTTATCCTAACAATTATCAATCTGCAGCAGTAGCTTATTTAGCTTCTTTGGATCAGGTAAAACAAGTTTCACCTGACATTGCCGCTGCTATCATTCAAGAATTAAAAGATGAAAGATCTCATCTTAAGTTAATTGCTTCAGAAAATTTTTCTTCTCTGCCTGTACAACTTGCAATGGGAAATTTGCTTACTGATAAATATGCAGAAGGCTTTGCTAACCATCGCTTTTATGCTGGCTGCAAAAATATTGATCAGGTGGAGCAGCTCGCGCAAAAAGAGTTAATAGAGCTTTTTGGATGCGAGCACGCCTACGTTCAGCCTCATTCAGGAGCTGACGCTAACTTGGTTGCTTTTTGGGCAATTTTGATGCAAAAAGTACAAAATCCGCGCCTTGAGCAACTAGGTAAGAAAAATTTAGATGAGCTAAGCGCAGCAGAATATGAGGAGATTAGGCAGCTTTTAGTAAATCAAAAAATGATGGGAATGTCCCTGAATTCAGGTGGCCATCTTACTCATGGCTATCGCCATAATATCTCCTCAAAAATGATGCGCGCAGTAGTATATGATGTGGATAAAAATAGCGAGCAAATCGACTATACTGCTTTATCTGATCAGGTAAGGCGCGAAAAACCATTGATCTTATTAGCGGGCTACTCTGCCTATTCCCGCCTTATTAACTTTGCTAAAATGAGAGAAATTGCAGATAGCGTAGGCGCTGTATTAATGGTAGATATGGCCCATTTTTCAGGGCTCGTAGCAGGAAAGGTTTTTAAAGGAGACTATAACCCTATTGCCTTTGCGGATTTAGTTACTTCCACTACCCACAAAACTTTAAGGGGCCCAAGAGGCGGAATTGTTCTTTGCAAAAAAGAATATGCCGATATGGTAAATAAAGGTTGTCCTTTGGTGTTAGGCGGTCCTTTACCTCATGTAATGGCAGCAAAAGCCGTAGCTTTTAAGGAAGCTAATCAAGTAGATTTTCAAAAGTATGCTCATAAGATAGTGGAAAACGCCAAGGCTTTAGCAGAAGGGTTTATTAAAAACGGGATGAGAATTGTAACGGGCGGCACGGATAACCATTTAATGGTGGTAGATCTTTCCTCGTTGCCCATTACAGGTAGGCAAGCAGAGCTCATTTTGAGAGAAGCAAAAATTACGATCAATCGCAATGCTATTCCTTTTGATGAAAAAGGGGCGTGGTACACTTCTGGAATTCGTTTAGGGACAGCAGCGCTCACTACCTTGGGAATGGGGAAAGAAGAGATGGCAGAGATAGCCGCTATCATTTGCTCTGTTTTAAAAGAGACAAAGCCGTCGCTCAACAAAAAAAATGGGCAATTGAGTAAAGCTGCGGCCACGGTTGACCCTAAAGTTTTACAGCATGCCCAAAAAAAAGTGGAGGAGCTACTTCACCGTTTTCCTCTTTATCCTGAAATAGAGCTCGATGCCAACCTTATTTAAAATCTCATAAAACTTCCATCACTCAAAGTTGGAGCAACTTTACTTGAAATGAGAAAAGAAAAAGCTTAAGATAACAAACGATTAAAAAACTGAGATGATATAGAGAGGGAGTACTTTATGGCTAAAGCTAGAGAACGCAAAGAAGGGGCCGCTAGAACCGGAGATAAAATTGAGCACGCTTTATTAGAGGCGCGTCGTATTTTTATTTCCGATGCAGTAGATAACCACTCGGCCCACGATGTGATTCGTAAATTATGGTATTTAGAAATCATTGATCCTGGTAAACCCATCTTGCTAGTGATCAATAGCCCCGGGGGAGCTGTAGATTGTGGTTTTGCTATTTGGGATCAAATAAAAATGATCACATCGCCGGTGACCACCTTAGTAACTGGTTTAGCTGCTTCTATGGGATCCATTCTTAGCTTGTGCGCGGCTCCTAAAAGGCGCTTTGCCACTCCTCATTCGCGTATCATGATCCATCAGCCTTTGCTAGGAGGAGTCATCACCGGACAGGCTACCGATTTAGAGATTCAAGCGCGCGAAATTCTCAAAACTAAAAATGCCTTGATTCATATCTATATGGAATTAACAGGTAAAGATTTTGCCACAATTGAAAAAGCGATTGATCGCGATACCTGGATGACAGCGCAAGAAGCTTTAGAATTTGGACTGCTTGATAAAGTAGTTACTTCTTTTAGCGAAATTGATGGATAACGCAAGTCTTACATTTTATAAATATGTAGGATGCGGCAATGACTTTTTGATTTTTGATCATCGCAGAGGTGTTTTTCCGGTTGGTCTTTCTAATCTTGTTAAAAATCTATGTAATAGACGCAGTGGAATAGGCGCCGATGGCATCCTGCTTTTAGAAAACTCTCGTCAGGCCGATGCCTATATGCGTATTTTTAATAGTGATGGTTCAGAAGCAGAAATGTGCGGAAATGGCTTGCGCTGCTTTGTTCAATGGCTTTATCACCTTCAATTGATCTCTTCTCGCTGCGTGATCGAAACAGTAAATGGCTCTTTATCTGCCAGCGTTCATCAAGAGGAGATAGTGATAGAGATGAGCGCTCCGAAAGAAATAAGCTGGCATCAGCAAGTAAAATTAGACGAGCAAATTTTTAGTGGCCATTTGATCAATAGCGGCGTGCCGCATCTAGTGATTTTTGTAAAAGATATTCACCAGGTTGATGTGGCAAAATGGGGGAAGCTCATGCGCTTTCACTCGGCTTGGCAGCCCAAAGGAGTAAATGTCAATTTTGTACAACAGTTAAGCGCATCGCAAATTATTTTACGCACCTATGAAAGAGGGGTAGAAGGAGAGACGCTTGCCTGCGGTACAGGCGCTACAGCCGCTGCTTTGGCTACTGCCTATTTAACGAATGCAAGCTCTCCTATAACAGTTCAGACATGGTCTAAAGAGAATTTAACAATCCATTTTCATTTAAAAAGAGATGGTTTTTCTCAAGTAAAAATGGTGGGCCCTGCCAAGCAGGTTTTTAGGGGAAATATTACTTTATCTCACTTTTTGTAGTCTTATTTCAAGTCTAACAGAAAAATGAGGAAGCGAGCTTTGGAAGCTTTCTGTTTGACAGCACGTAGATTATTTCATAGAATCAAAAGATTAACCAAGGATTTATAATATGACAACCGAGAGTTTAGAGGCTCAAAATCCACTGATCTTAAGATGCCATCGTTTAATGGAAGCTTTTGCTAAGTCCGATGATGAAAGAGATTTTTATATTGATCGCTTAGAAGGTTTTTTAATCTATGTTGATTTAGATAAATCACAAACAGAGCTAGACCTTTTAGAAGAAGAGATGAAAAAACATCCGCAAAGGTTTTGTCAAATTCCCAAACTTTCCTTTTATGAGACAAAAAAAATCATGGAAGGTTTTGTGAATGAAAAAGTGTATGATATCGATACAAAAGAGAAACTATTAGACATTATTCAATCCAAAGAAGCGCGCGAAAATTTTTTGGAATTTATTTTTGACCACCATTCTGAACAGGAAAAATGGCAGCAATACTACCAAGAGCGCTCTAGAATTCGCATCATCGAATGGCTGCGATCCAACCATTTTCACTTTGTATTTGAAGAAGACTTAGAGTTGACCAAACAAATGAGTGAAAAAATTAAACAATCTCTTTTTCAGCCAAAAGTAAGTAAAGAAATTTTAGCTGCTAGAAAAATGTTATCTACTAAAGCAAAAACTTATTACTCTAGTGAAGCTTTAAATCCACGTCCTAAAAGAGGACGCCCCCCTAAACAGGCAGTAAAGACCGACATCGAGCCACAAGTAACAATAGATATTTATACTACTGTTCCTCCAGCCCTGCGCACATTTTTATTTACTCCAGACATCAATCAGTCGCTTGGATTTTCCGCTTTTTCTTCTAAATTTGGTGAAGAAGATGTTTTACAAAAAAAGGTACTCTTTGGCGCCTCAGATGGAGCGAATTTAAGTCAAAAAATTTCTTCACTTCGTAGTTTGTCTAATAGCTGGACAGAACAGGAAAAGCAACAAGAAAAAAGTGCAGCTTATTCTATAGAGCCAGGTTTTGATGAAGAAGAGGAAGAGGAAGAGGAAAAAGCGCCAGTAAAAAAAGTTAAGCGCTCTAAACCGGCAGCTACTAAGAAAAAAGCTAAAAATAAATCAGCGGAGAAAGAGGCCTCGCCTAAATTAAAGTCTATTATGAAAAAAGAGGGAAAAACAAAAACACCTGCTAAAAAAAGAATTATGCCTAAAATTGCTTCGCCCAAGAAAAAGAAAAGTGAATAGGCGAGGAAAGTAAATAGGAAGCAGTGACATGTCTAATCAGTCTCCTGACTACTTTGACCATTTTTTAATTGCGGGTAATTTAGCTAAAGAAGTGCGCAGCTATGGGCAATCCTTGATTGTGCCTGGAGCTTCTTATCATGAAGTGCGGGAAAAAATCGCTAAAAAAATTGGGCAGCTGGGCGCTATTGCCGCTTTCCCTCCGCAAATTTCTCTAAATCATGTGGCCGCCCACTATTTAGCTTGGCCTGATGAAGAAATTGTTTTCTCTGATCAACTAGTTAAACTAGATGTAGGAGTATGTTATCGAGGAGCTATTGGCGATTGCGCTGTGACAGTCGACCTATCGGGAAAATACCAGCATTTCATTGACGCTGCTGAGGCAGCTTTAAAAGCAGCTGAGCAAACAGTAGAGGTAGGGGTAAAAATTAGCGAAATTGGCCGGGTGATTGCAGAGACGATTTCCTCTTATCGCCTAAAGCCTATTAAAAACTTAAGTGGTCATGGGCTTGGCTATTATCAAGTGCATACATCTCCTTTAATAGGCAATTATCAAACGCGTTGCCAAGAGAAAATCAGGCCAGGAATGACATTTGCTATTGAACCTTTTGTGACCGATGGATTTGGCCTCATTTATGAAGATAAAAATCCTACCATTTTTACTTTGCAATCCTCTTACTCTTACAAGCCAACATCTGCGGCTACTTGCGCACTGCTAACAAAAATGGAAACATTTCAAGGTTTGCCTTTTGCTATCCATGATCTAATGAATGAAGATTTTTCTTTAGAGCAAGTAAAAGAAACTTTGCAAGAGCTGATGCGAGTAAAAGCGGTAGCGGGCTACCCTCCTTTGATTGAACAACGAAATGGAATGGTGGCACAAGCAGAAAACTCTGTCTTAGTAGATCATGCAGGCAAAGTAACTATCACTACGCGCTAAAAAAGTATTTTCTTTAATATTTTTTCATAAAATAGATACCTAAAGTATTACAAAGACCTTTTAGCAACCACCACGGAACTTTTCTCCTTATCGGAAGATGTTGATGGTAAACCGCTAAATATTCAATACAATTCTTTGCTTTGCGAATACTTTTATAAGTAGAGGCGCCTGCGCTTTGATGAAAAATCACATCAAGCTCTCTTGCTTTAGTCATAAGCAGAGTAGATAGCAGGCGATAAAGTGCTGTTTTTGGAGAAAGAGTTTTATCATAACCAAATAAAGAACAGGTCATCATGCCATTGCGGCAAGTATAGCCTACTACTCCGTCAATTCTTCCCTCTTTTTTTAAGACAATGATCTGCAAGAAGTTTTGTTTGATTGCTAAACTTAAAAAGTTTTTATTGATTTGAGGGTTCAATTTAGAATATTTATGAATAAAAACCTGATTATATAAATCTAAAATGCGCTGCATCTCTTCCGGTGTTAAACAGGGTTGTTCGACCACTTCATAGCCGCTTTGTTGTAAAAGTTTTAAATCACTTTTAAACAGCCGAGACTCAAAAACCTCTTTTCTTTTGGTATCTGTATAAAAAATTTGTCTAGAGGCCACCATTTGAAATTGCAGTTGTTTTAGGGCAGAAAAAGAGTCAGGATTGGTTTTTTGGTCGATCGAACGAAAAATAAGAGCGTGCTGCGGATAGTTTTTTTTAAAATAGTGCGTTAGCAGTGCAATTTCTTGCTTTTGTAGGCAAGGCAATAAATTTGTAGAGCAGAGCCAATTGTTGATGATAATTACTTTATTAAAGTGAGTTTTTTGAAATAGTTTAGCAAGTACCCAAAGACCTCCTTGAGCAAAAGTCTTCAGCCATTTAGAAGAAGAAGCTTTCAAAGTCTCCTCAGCGTAAGTTACATAATAGCTGTAAGGAGAGCAAACATAAGAATTATCATACTCTGCAAAATTAACTGTAAAAGGAAGAAGATGATTCTTCACCTTAACTAGCTTGATCTCTGTTTGAATATTATCAATATAGTAACGAGAACCTCT
The DNA here is from genome assembly GCA_950054535.1 of uncultured Chlamydiae bacterium. Taxonomy (GTDB): domain Bacteria; phylum Chlamydiota; class Chlamydiia; order Chlamydiales; family Parachlamydiaceae; genus CATLPS01. The sequence continues at coordinate 10,586 of CATLPS010000032.1, forward strand.
TTTAATCAAGGGAAGAAAAAACTTTTTTGTCTCTTCCACGTCATGACTGATAGGCCATTTAAATTTCTCTATAGTTTCTAAATCGCAAACTTCCACCAAGTCGGAAAAAGAGTTTTCTTTTGATGGGTTTTTTAGGTAATCAAAGGAAAAAATTTCTTTTAATGCCTTCTGGTCCATAAGATGCCTGCTGCTTATTTTGTCTTTATTTTTTTATCTACAAAACAAAAAAAAATCACAAGCTTTTAAAAAAAAATGTTTAAAAAAAAGGTGTAATTAACATTAATTTTTACTTAATCTTTATAAAAGATATAATTTTTATTAATTAAATTGTGTTAGATTATTTACTTATATTTCTAAAAAAAATTAAATTTACTTTAATTTAAGAGTGAAAATGAAAACTAGTCCATTTAATCGGTATGAGAAATCTATTTTTTCTCAATTTAGCTCTATTCAACAGCTTGTGTATAAAGAATTTGGTTGTGTAGAGAGTTCTACCACTCAAAAAACCATTGCTGCATTAGAAATCGCAATTTTGGGGGCTCCTATCCTGCCATGCGCTGTTTTAGGGTTGGGCTTTTGTTGTTTAAAAAACTCTGCAATACGGCCTATTAAGTTAGTAGGATATTTGGGAGATAAAATCATGATTCCTATTACAATTATTAGTAGTGTTCCTTTAGCTGTTTATGTAATTGCCAAGGCTATATTTGCTACTTTTTTAAATACAGCAACCAAGCAAAAGTTTAAAACTTTCCGGGCGCTAGAAGACCTTTCGTGGAATATAGTTGTGATTTCCGCTCAACTCATTCGTTTTTCCTATCAATTAGACGGTTCAAAACTGCGACAACTATTTCATAGAATGCCGCAAAAACAACCAGTTTAATTGATAGCCAGCTATTTTTTAGCTTAAGTAAGGAACCTTAAGTAAAAGGGTTGAGTAGAATCAAGAGTTTAAGGTAGACTGATTTTGCACAACTCGTTCTTTATTTTTGCTCCCTATCTTTTCAATTAAATGATATGATGAAACATTGAGAATGTGATCAAAGAGCAATTTTTAACACCCCTCTCTTATGTTAAGGAAAAGTTTATGTTAAAGGCCCTGACAGTCATTTTAGAAATTCAAGAGCTGGATATGAAAATGATTCAGCTGATGCAACTTAAGAAAAAAAGGCAGCTAGAGCTAGAAAAAATTAACTCCACTAAAAATAGCCTAAATAGACGCGTTGCAGAAAAACAAACTGAAATTTTAGATTTAAAAAAATTCATTCGTCTAGCCGAAGGTGAAGTGAATGATATCTTAGAAAAAATCAAAAAGCTAGAAACTCAACAAGCTACTATCCGAAAAGTAGATGAGTACAATGTCATTACCCATGAAATTTCTGCAGCTGATAGAGAAAGGTTAGCCAAAGAGCAACGTCTAAGCGATATGTACGACAAGCTTGCTTTAGAAGAAGATACTTTAAAAAGTTTGCAAGAAGGACTTGAGGCCACTTCTGAAAATTCAAAAATGTTAGAAGAAGAGATCCATAACAACATTCTGCAAATCAATGAAGAAGGAAGAGCATTAAAGTCTCAAAGAGATCTTTTAGTAGAACAAGCGGAAGTAGATATTTTTAAAATTTACGAACGCCTACTTAAAAATAAAAAAGATCGTGTGGTAGTTCCTTTAGAAAACCGCTGTTGTAGCGGCTGTCACATTATGCTTACAGCGCAACATGAGAACTTAGTGCGAAAAGGAGAGCGTTTAGTTTTTTGTGAACACTGCTCGCGTGTACACTACTGGCTGGAAAGTAAAGCATTAGAAGATAGCACAATTGCACCAAAACAGCGTCGTCGTAAAGCTAGAGCATAAAAAACCATAAAATTTGATTGGGAAGATGGATAGTCGCTGCCTTTTTAAAGGGAGAGGAAAGTCTGGACTTCACAGGAGAGGATACCAGCGAAAGGCTGGGGGCCGTAAGGCTACGGAAAGTGTAACAGAAAGTAGTCCGTTAGTGTTAATCACTAAACAGGTTGAAATGCCGGTTTTAAGAACTGTGCCTGATTTGAGGTAACTCAAACTGCGATAAACCCTATCCGAAGCAAGACCGAAAAGAGCAAAATTTGTACTCCGCAAAGCTCTGAGGAGTTGCTTGAGGGGGCTGGTGACAGCCTCCCTAGATGAATGACTATCATCTAATTTTATTTAGATTACAGAATCCGGCTTATAGTTTTCCCAATCTTTTTCTTTTCCTATCTCAGGCCTTAAAAGCTCAATTGCATAAGATCCGAATAGAGGATGTCGATGACAATGCACGACAATAGAGTTTGTTAGCCCTTTACTAATAGACACTTTGGAGTGATAAGGAGTCGAAAAATCTTCCTCGATAAAGCTATTTTGCTCTTGCATTGCTTGATGCAAAGTAGGAAATTCAGCATGAGAAAAAATAGTTTTACTAAGATCTGAAATCTCTAAATACTTTGTCTGACCAGAACAATACTCTAAGTAACGGTGATAAAGAACTTTTTTTTCATCTGCGCAATAGACTAAGTTGATTCGCGAAGTTTTTTTAGTAGCACCATCTTCTTTAGTTAAAATTCCCCATATAATATGGCAAATATGAATTCTTCCGGTCTGTTCCTCTAACCAGGGGTGCGGAAAACTAAATTCAGAAACAAACTCATCAATTTTTTGAGCAAAACCATGGCGAAAATGTTGTTCGATCTTTTTACGAGCACTTAATTTTCCATAAGTGTTTTTGTCTTGCAAAGGCAAGGGGGTTAAACTAAACCAGCGCTCTACTCTTGGGTCATAAGTTTGAAAAATAGGGGGAAGCGCTTCTTTAAGTGGTAAGGCATGTAAAATTGGCGGCTCAGAAGAGGTTTTAGCTCTTTTTTCTTTTTTGCTAGGTTCGCTCTCTATTTCAGAAACTAAAAAAGAGTCAGACGCTTCTTCTAAAAGAATAGGATCTGGCACTGTTATACATTTTTTTTCTTTTTTTTCTTTAGCGCAGTTGATTTTGCCTTTAGTGCTGCTCCCTTTTTTTGCCTTTTTTAAAGCTTTTTTCTTATTTTTTTTCTTCTTTTGCGAGATTACTACTTTTTCAGAAGAGAGACAAAAATTTTCCACAAAATTAGGGTAGTCTATTAGGGTAATTGCAAAGCCAGCAGGCGTAGAAAGATATGTTTTAGTAAAAGCAATTTTTTCTTGTCTAGATTTTTGCTGATCGCGCAGCATTTTTAGCTTTTGCAGAGTTTGTTGGTAGTGCCTTAATTCAATCGGCAAAACTTCCTCTATCCACTCTTTAATCAGCTGCGCTTGCACACCAATTTCGGTATTAGCAGGCGTATCGTCTGTGACTTGCATAATAGTATAATTATGGCCTAACATTGTATTTAACTTTTTGATCATCACTTGTTTATGCGAAACAAGTAAACTGCGCTCTGGCTCAAATAGAGTAAGGCTTTTAAACTCTTTAGCTTGAGAGCACTCTAATAAACTTTCTACCTTACAAATTAACACACTCAATTTATCTCCAACTTCTTGCGTGGTTGTAAAAATTTGACTTCGCATCAAAATAAACTTTGCAATTTGGCAGATATTTTTTTCAGGGTGTTTAGTAAGCCTCTCTAGCTCTTGCTTTTCTTCTCTTGATAGGCTATCTGTTTTATCGCCAATTTTTTCAATGAAATACTCTAAGCGTAAGTGAAATTCTTCTCCTGCAGCTGTTTTGAGCTTCATACGATCAAAAACGGCTTCAAAAATTCCCAAACTAAAAGAACAAATAGGATTTTTTTTTAATTCATAACTATACTTTCTATAGAGATGAAGAGTTTCTAAATATTTACTAAAAACAAGGATTGTTTCAAAAATATGTGTATAGTAGATAAGTTTAGCGCAAAGAAAAAGAGGAGCTATTTGACCCTCTTCTATTTCTCTATTAGCTGGCGGAACCTCTTGTAGCATTTTACTTTTTGCTATTAGCTTTTTTTTCAGCTGCTCCATCTCTTTGATGCCAAGGCCGGTCTTTAACTTTTTACTATAAGTAGTTTGTTTATCTTCTTTTAAAAGTTCTTGATAAAATTTTTGGATATGCTGCTCTAGCGTTTGCTTTAATAAAAGGGGAGGGTCTATTAACTCTCCTTTTTCATTAAGCGGTAATAAAAACTCAAAAGGCTCTTGCGTAGAGCAACATGTTTTTATGACAAATATTTTTAAGGCATCTAAAAAATAGCTTTTTTGTAAACAATTAGCGGGTTGATGAGTAGAAATTTTTTCAAAAAGTACAAGCGCAAGCTTATTGATTTTTTCTTTACAATCCACAGAACATTTTTGTAAAAGCTGCGGATGGTAGTTTTCATACTTAGGAAGTTTTTCTATTAGGCAGTTAAGCTGACCAAACAGTTCTGTTTTGTTGACATACATGAAATATCTCTTTTATTTAAAAAGATATATAAAAAAAGCAAAAAATCACAATAATTTATTTTTAAAACCTCTTTTTTTATTGCTGAATTTAAAAAATTATTTATCAAATACTTTTGTTTAAATCAAAAATTATTTTAATAAATGCAAATAATTAAATAATTAGTCGTTTTATAAATTGTTTTCATTGTAAAAATCAATTAAAGGTTGTTGGCTAACTCGAATACTACCCTCTTGCGAACGATCAAGATCGGCAATTAAGGTGATGACCGCTGAAAAACTAATGATCAAAGCAACGCTCATGACCAGGTCATGGTTTTTTTTAATTCCTACAAAATAGCCCATGGAAGTAACTGCTAAAATAGTAACAAAATAAAGCGCATACCAAATAGTACTAGGGATATGTCGATAGACTCCAATAATGACGCGTCTGGCATGAGCGTCTAAAATATCGCCTAAAGAAATAATAAAAAGCTGATTAGCATTCGTACTAGGAATTTTAAACCCTATCTCTTTAGCATAGTCCCACAGTTCATTTTGAATCTCTAATGATCTTTTAAGTACCTCTTTTTGCTTTTGGGGATAGATACCTTCTAGCCTAATTAAGGTATATTCTTTGAGCAAAGAGCGTACAGAGCTGCGATCTTGCGAAGGTAGAAAGCTGGCTCTAAAATAGGCTTGTTTGATTGCAATTGCTTCTTGCAATACAAGCTTATTTCTCTCATCGTAGCGTAGAGCTGCAGAGCTAAAAGTAAAAGCCAAAATAAAGGCAAGCAAACTTAAGATAGCTGCAAAGATAGCGCTAACAGGGGTTTCAGGAATGGGCTGTCCCTCTTTTTTTCTATAATTTACTAGCTTTAAGCCTAAGGTAAAAAAGAAAAAAGAGAGAAGCACTGTTAAGATAAAAATAGCCCAAATGGGGATAAAGTCAAATAAAGCATGCGGCATGTTGAGTGACTCATTGATAGGTTGTCCTATTATGGAGTATATACTCTAAAGGGCGAATAAGGCTCAAAAGAAATCAAAGACCAACCAATGATAAAAAAAATGGCTACCTTTTCTGCATTTTTTATTTTAAAGTCAAGCCCAATAAAAAGCGCGTTATCAGGCCTAACTTTTAAATGAAAAAAAGGTTAAATGTTGGCGCTACGGGCAGATTTTGGCCTTCTACAATGATCTGTTTTTTCTGATAGCTCTTCTTCTATGGCCTGCCACTTTTGGATCAAAAGGTTATATTTTTCATTGTTTCCCGATAAAATTTCTTGTAATTGCTCTAAACAAGGTTCTTTACCAACTACCTCAAGGAAACCAGCGCTATCAAAAGCAAAAGAGTCTTCTTTAGGAACTTTGTAAAAGCGTACGTCTGCTAAAATCTTACCAAAAGCAGCGAGCCTTGCTTTTGCTTCTTCTTCATTTTCCTCGAAGAAGTAATAAGCTCTGATACCACAGGCAATGCGATAAAGATCAAGAAAGGGCGCCATATCTTGCTGTCTTTCGACTAAAGATTTATCCATGAAACCGGCAAAAGATTCTTGCAACTCCTTAAAAATG
>CATLPS010000033.1 GCA_950054535.1 uncultured Chlamydiae bacterium
GGGCGCGCCGCGCAGATCTCTTGGCAAGAAGCTGATAGCTATTTAGAGACGCTCCCTTCCGTTTTTCACCAAGCGATCTTTGCAGACGAAAAAGAGCAGGCCAATCAGCTGCTTTTGCAGGCGGCTGCTAAAAACTTTTTGCAGCTAAAAAAAGAGGGCAGCTACGAAGAAGAGCTCTTTGCCAAGAGCTCTCTGCTAAAGGAAAAAAGTGCTGATTTAAGCAAAATAACCCCGGCTATTTATCCGCTTCTTTTTGCTACTCTGTCAGCTACTACCATAGAAAAAAACTATGAAAAATGGCTACTAGCACTGCAGCAAGCATTTGAATTAGATCAAACTGAAGAGCAAGAGCTCTTACGGCCTGAGTTCAAACAAAACTTTAATCTTTTACTAAAATTAAAGGCAGTGACTCATCTTTTTAGCGAACAAGAAAGCTCAAAAATAGAGAAGCCTCTACCGCTAACTCTAGCCGCTCGCAGCTGCTTAATCGCAGGGATTAATAAAAAATGCATCGATGAACAAGCTTTTACACAATTTAAAAGATTCATTTTGAGTTTTACAGAAGAGCTAACTGATACATTTTGCAATTTTCAAATAAAAGAGGCTACACCAATTGACGTTTACTTGCTAGCGACACCTCTTTACCAGTGTCTGTTAGCGATAAGTCAAGTATGTGATCTACACTCTACAGAAGAAGAGCCTTTTTTACGCGCTGCAGTAGCAATGCTAGTGAAACTCGAAGAAATTTTATCAATCATGCCCACAGAACAGGCTACAGAGCTAAAAGCAATAGAAGAGAGAAAAAGCGCTTTACTTTCTTTAATGATGCCTACTACTTTATCCAAGCTAACGCAAATTTACTTTCAAAAGTTATTAGAGTTGATTGAACAGCAAAGCACAATAGATTTTGCTAGCAGGCGCGTTAAGTACTTAGTCATCGACAAGCTTATAAAAAGCCTCTTTGATAAATCACTTAAAAAAAATAAGATAAATGTCTTATTTAGCTTAGTGAAATTGTGCACTGAAAGAGAAGTAGCATTGATTTATCAAAGTCTAGTAGTGAATCAAGAGGAGAGTAAAAAACTACGCTCTATTTTATTACAAGCTGTGGATGTACCAATTTTTAAAAAATGCCCTTGGCTTTTGACTCATCTCCTCTTGCTAGGGGCTCGTAAAAGCGAAGTGAAAGAGTTAGAAATACTTCCTAAGCCGCTTTTTCGGTCCGCTCATCAAGAGGCGCTGAATCGCGCGCTCGCTCAAAAAACGACTTTTAGTTCTTTATCTGCTTGCGCCATTTACTTTAATCATATTGCGCTTAACTCCTCTTTTCCAGAAGAGTTTCAAGTAAGTAACTTTCAAACGATTGCCTCTCTTGGCCTATCCGATCTTTCTTTAAAAATAGAAGGAAAAACTTTTAGTCGTTTTATCTATGATGTTTATTTGCAAAAAAAGAAAAAAAATCTAGAGGAAACAGACCGTCATTTATTTGGTCTAATTTTATATGAGTTTTATTCGATTTGCATGGATCTATATGAGTCAACAAAAAATTTAACTGATCAACCATTACAAATAGAAATAATTCAGCTTGCTTTTGCTGTTGCAAAAGACTTAAAAAGTTTTTATTTTTCTAGCGATGAAAAAATATTATTTTATTTTAATAACCTATTTGATTTGCAATTATCCTCACGCGAATTAGCAATGGACTTATTGAAAAAAAATAGTAGCTCTAGCAAAGTTTCCTGTGCGTTATACTACTCCCTTTTAGATTTTTTCTATCAACCTTCCATTGAAACGATTTCTTCCTACTTGCAAGAGCTTAGAGATATTAATCTATATATACTTATTTCGGTTACCTATTTTCTTGAGTTTGTATCGAAAAATTTCAATACTACAATAGATTACTCTTTCATCTCTTTATTAAAAAATTTTCAAAAATTCTCTTTAGGATTAGAAAAAACACCTCAACAAGTTAATCTTGACCGGTTGATTAACCACTTAAGCTTCAAATTTATCTTTTCTACTTTAAGGCAACTTCAGCAAACTAGTGCAATAGAGCAGAAAGCTAAAGATCTACATCTATTTATTGATCTGTATGAAATTCTTTTAAAAGGTAATTTCTTTCAGGGCAAACAAAGTACCGCTTTGAGCTTTTTAGAAAAAGGCATGCCTTTTTTTGTGCAAACAAAGCTTTTTTATTTTACCCAAAAAGAGAAGCTACTAGAAGAAGAAAAAGAAGAAGAGAGAAAATTAAATCGTTACTTCAAGTTTCTTTCGCAAGTAAAAGAAGCCGATCCTAGTTTAAAAGAAAAACTAAAGCCACTACAAATTCAGTGCCATATTTTAGATTTTTATTTGCAAAGAGCTAACTGGGAAGAGGAGAAGATATTTAGTAAAGCGGTAACAATTTTTACTCATTTAAATTTTGACCCTGCCTATTTTCATCTACTTGCCTCAGCATTGGGAGGTGAAGTAGAGGTTGGTTTTGGGAAGAAAACGGCGGAAATCGACGCTTTAGAGAGTAGTCATCTTTTAGTAGAAAGAATGGTTGAGTTTTTTGCCGAGTTTATGGAAAAAGCAAACAACGCCGAAAAATTAGAGCAGATCAAAGAAAAGGCTGCTTACTGCATTGGAAATCTTTTAACTCTGTTCGTTCATCATCGCGTCTTTACAAAAGAAAATTTCACTAGCGAGCAGCTATTTAGCGCATTAAAAGAGTATTTTAAAGAAAATGATCTCGACTCTACTTTATATCGCCTTGCTTACTTAATGTTTCAATGGCCTCACTTATCTTTTAGCGAAAAAGAAAGAGATTATAACGAGTTAGAGCCAGTCCTTACCCAATATGTGGCAACTCAAAAGCGTACACATTTTTTAACTTATCTTGAGAAGATGAAAAGAGAGATGAATGAAAAAACGTAAAGACTGTATAAAAGCTGCGGTTTATCGTGAGAAACTGGCATTAGAAAAGGGAGAAAAAGTGTAGATGGTTCAATCAAACGGCGAGCAAACAGTTGTAGTGGGGATGTCTGGTGGGGTAGACTCTTCGCTTTGCGCTTTTTTGCTAAAAGAGCAAGGGTATCGAGTCATTGGCCTGTTCATGAAAAACTGGGAAGAAGATAACGACGAGGGGGAGTGCACAAGCGCTGCTGACTTTGACGATGTTAGGCAAGTTTGTGCTCAAATCTCTATCCCTTGCTATAGCATCAACTTTGTAAAAGAGTACCGCTCGCAAGTTTTTGACCATTTTTTAAAAGAGCTGCAAAGCGGCCGCACCCCTAACCCAGATATTTTATGCAATAAAGAGATCAAGTTTCACTGCTTTTTAAAGAAGGCCAAAGAGCTAGGCGCCGACTATTTAGCGACTGGGCATTATGCTCAAATTCACCACCTAGAGGGCCAAGCGCATTTAATGACAGCGAAAGATCCTTTAAAAGATCAAACTTATTTTCTTTATACTTTAACAGACGCCATCTTAAAGCAAGTGCTCTTTCCCATTGGCCACTTGGAAAAAGCAGAGGTAAGGCAACTTGCTCGCCGCTACCAACTTGCGACCTCAGAAAAAAAAGATAGTACGGGTATCTGTTTTATTGGAGAAAGAAATTTTCGCCAGTTTTTAGGCCGCTATATTGGCGCGCAGCCGGGCCACTTTGAGACATTGGATGGCCAAGTGGTTGGCCAGCATCCTGGCGCTGCTTTTTTTACTTTAGGACAGCGCAAAGGAATGGGCATTGGAGGGCCGGGCGAGCCTTGGTTTGTGGTAGGCAAAGATATTAGTAGACATGTTGTTTATGTAGCTCAAGGTAAAAACCATCCCGCTCTTTTTTGCGATGAGCTTACTGCCTCTAGTTTAAGCTGGGTTACCAATGCCCCCTCGCAATTTCCTTTTGACTGCGAATCTAAAGTGCGCTACCGTCAGATCAGTAGTAGCTGCCAAATTATCTCTTTGGAAAATGAAACAGTCAAGGTACGCTTTAAAGAACCTCAAAGGGCTGTAACTCCAGGCCAGTCCATTGTTTTTTACAAAGATAAGCTCTGTTTGGGCGGCGGTGTGATTATGGAAGCTGGCCCCTCTTATTATCAGCAAAACAAAGCGTTAAAAAGCGTTGATGGTATCAATCATCTCTCTTAAAACACCAAAGTGCATATGATTGTGCTCAAAAGCAATACGTGGAAGATCTAAGTGGTCTTCCTCTTCTTTTAAAGGAGCAGTAGAAAAAATTTCTCCTTTTTTCACAAGTTTTGCCGCAAATTTTTCATTGAGAAATTTGATCTGCTCTTGGCTTATTTCACAGAGCATGCGAATGACTAAGAGATCTTTTACGTAACGACTAGAGTGGTAACGAGAGTAGAACTTAAAAATATGCGCTACTGCATCTTGATAGCTCGGGGCAAGGTAGAAAAGCGATAGATCCTCTTTGCTAATCCACCCCTCTTTTAAAAGGTTATTTTGTAGATAGCTTAGCCAGTCATTCCAGTAACTTCCCGTCCCTTGAATGAGAACAAGCGGAATAATATTTGCTTTGCCTGTCTGCATTAAAGTTAACACCTCAAACAGCTCATCTTGCGTCCCTACCCCTCCGGGAAAAGCAGCCACGGCGTCGGAGTGGCTAAGAAACATAAGCTTGCGAGTAAAAAAGTAGCGAAAAGTAATGAGCTTGGGATCGCCTGCTAAAAAAGAGCTAGTAGGAGACTCAAAAGGCAGGCGGATAGAAAGGCCAAAACTAGACTCTTTTTGCGCCCCTTCTAAACCTGCTTTCATGATCCCATCCGCTGCTCCTGTGATACAGACCCAGTTTTCACTAGCCATCTTTGCCCCAAAGGCCTTAGCAGCTTGGTAATCAGGGTGGTCTTGAGGCGTGCGCGCTGAGCCAAAAATGCTAATACGACGGCTCAGAGGATGTTGATTAAAAATATGGTAGGCATAGCGCATCTCTTTAAAAGCGCGCGTCATGAGCTTAATTTGCGCGGTCTCATGTTTTTCTTTTAAAAGCTTTAAACTAGACCAGATAATCTGATTGATTAGATCTGCTTCAAAAGAGTCGGGACTTGACCCATCAAAACAGATGAGCTCTTGGATCTTTTCATAAAGAAGTTGATCGTGAGGATTGGCAAATTTTGTTCGAGGCATCTTTTTATCTTAAAAATATTGAAATATTAGTTAGTTTTTCTCTTCTATTTGAAAAATAGAAAAATTGAGGGTTTAGTTGCAATGATAATCATCGTCTAAACTCTTCAATGCTCTTGCAAAAAAAGCTTTTTACAAGGCATATTAAGGTTTTAAGATTTGATAAAAGGGCTGCTTATGCTAGGCACAGCTATTTTGCAATTAAGGCTCTTGTTTACTTTTTTTTTCAGTTTTATCGCTTTTTCTATCTACGGTTCTTTACCAACTGTCATTGTTAGCCTGGCTCCTTATCAGTTTTTTGTAAATCAAATTGCAGAAGATACGGTCGATGTTTTCCTTATTGTTCCGCCCGGAGCAAGTTCTCATACCTATGAGCCAACTCCTCGCCAGGTGATGCAAGCTAGCCAAGCCCTCCTATGGTTTAGTATTGGCGAAAGTTTTGAAGCGCGCGCTATGCAAGCATTAAAAAGTTATCACTCCAATTTGAAAGTGGTCGATCTGCAACAAAACCTCGATTTAATTTCTCAGCCTCATTGTCATCAAGGATGCTGCGCCGGAGCTTTCGATCTTCATTTTTGGCTCAGCGCCCGGCAAGCCCAGATTCAAGCAAGTACTATCGCTAACGCCCTCATTTCTTCTTTTCCGCAGCACAAAGAAAAATATCTCTCTAATTTAAAAAAACTCCAAGGCCAACTGCAAGATTTAGATAGAGAAATTCAAACAATTTTAGCTCCTTTGAAACAGCGCAGCTTACTTGTAGGCCATCCGGCTTATGGCTACTTTTGCCGCGACTATCACCTGCAGCAATATTCTGTAGAAATAGAGGGAAAAGACCCTTCTGCTAAGCAACTGACAAACTTGCTTTTATTTGCACGCGGCCTTGGCACCAAAACCATTTTTGTGCAACCTCAGTATAGCAATAAAGCAGCCTGGCTAGTGGCAAAAGACATTGGCGCTAAGCTAGTCACTTTAGACCCTTACTCCCAAAACTATATGCAAACCATGCTTACTATTGCCCAAGCATTTGCAGCGCAGTAAAGGAAAGAGAAGTGACGACAGTGATTCAGGCTAACGCTCTTTCTTTTTCCTATGATTTAACGCCAACCCTCTGCAATCTTTTTTTTGAAGTAAAAAAAGGAGAATTTATTGGCGTGATTGGACCTAATGGCGGAGGAAAAACCACTTTATTGAAATTAATATTAGGACTTTTAGTGCCCACCTCTGGCAAAATCGAAGTTTGGCAAAATAAAAATCAAATTGCTTATGTCCCCCAATCAACGAAATTCGATAAACAGTTTCCTATCTCTGTAATAGAAGTAGTTTTATCAGGTCTTTTACATTTGCTCCCTTGGCATGGTTTTTTTAGCTATCAGGACAAAAAAAAAGCTTTGGATGCATTAGATCAAGTGAATCTAACTGAATTTGCGCACCACTGTTTTGGAGAGCTTTCCGGCGGGCAGGCGCAACGCGTATTAATTGCTAGAGCAATTGTACAAAGTCCAGAGCTTTTATTACTCGATGAGCCCACCGCTAGCGTTGACTATCAAGCGAAAGCAGACATTTATGAAATTCTCCAAAGAATAAGAGGAAAGGTAACTTTAATGATGGTTACGCACGACCTTGGTGCAGCTACTTCGCAAGTCGATCGCCTATTTTGCGTACAAAAATCACTCTTTAGCTTAAAACCCGATGAGGTTTGTAAACACTATACCATGGGCCTTTATCAAGATCCTAATATCCCCTTAAAAGCATTTCAGTAATCATGCCTACTTTTATAGAAGCGTTAAGTTTAAACCCCCTTCTTTTGGCCGCTCTACTTGGTAGCTTTGCAGCTTCGATTGTAAGCGGAATCATTGGTTCCTATGTAGTGGTAAAACGCATTGTTTTTATTGCCGGAAGTATCTCCCACTCGGTTTTAAGTGGGATTGGGCTTTGTATTTGGCTAGATAGAACCTACGGCTTTTCATGGGGTTCGCCACTTTATGGGGCGCTAGCTGCCGCTATTGGATCTGCTTTAATTATTGGATGGATGCATTTAAAGTATCGGCAAAGAGAAGACTCTGTCATTGCAGCCCTGTGGTCCATTGGAATGGCAATTGGCGTGGTCTTTATTTCTCAGACACCTGGGTTTAATGTCGAGCTTACTAATTTTTTGATTGGAAATATTCTTTGGGTTTCTACCGCTGATCTTTATTTGTTGATCACCCTGGATATCGTTGTCATTTGCTTAGTTGCTTTTCTACATAAGCGTTTTTTAGCCATCTGTTTTGATGAAGAACAAGCTAAATTACAAGGCATGAATGTTGCCGCTCTTTACCTTCTTTTGCTGGTACTCATCGCAATCTCTATTGTTTTACTGATTCAGGTGGTAGGCGTGATCTTAGTCATGACTATGCTTACCATACCGGCAGCTATTGCCAACTTGGCCACGCGCTCGCTTTCAAATATGATGCTATTAGCAATTTTGATTAGCTGTTCTTTTTGTTTTATCGGTAGCTGGGCCTCTTACTCTTTAGATTGGCCTACCGGAGCTACTATTGCGCTACTAGCAGGCTTTTGCTATATTATTTCACTTACTTTTTCTCACCAATTAGCCCGTTCTACATATGACTTAAGAAAAAAATTAGCAGTAGATAAAAAAAAGGCTTTAAACCAAAGTTTAAAGCCTTAATTTCGGAAAGAGAGGGATTTGAACCCTCGATACCCTTGCGGGTATGCGTCCTTAGCAGGGACGTGCTTTCGGCCACTCAGCCATCTTTCCTTAAAAAGAGATGAAATTTAATTGCTAAGCTTAAATTTTTTCTCTCTTTTTACGCAAGGGTTAAATCACATTTTGCAAAATTTAAGGCGAGAAATGGTCAAATTCCCTCTCTGCTTCAGCGTCCATTTCCAAATGAGAAGTCATCGCTGAAAAATTTTCAAAGCGAGCAAACTCCTTGCGAAAAGAGAGCTTTACATCCCCAATTGCTCCATGACGGTTTTTTGCTACGATTAGCTCTGCCAGCCCCGGTTTATCATTTGGATCGTAATACTCTCTTCGATAAAGAAACATCACAATATCGGCGTCTTGTTCGATACTACCACTTTCGCGCAGATCGCTCATCATGGGGCGATGGCCGGGTCTATCTTCTACTTTTCTAGATAGCTGCGATAAACAGATAATTGGAATATTGAGCTCTCTGGCTAAGTTTTTTAGCATACGTGAAATTTCCGAAATTTCACTTTGCCTATTTTCTACATAGCGGCCGCTGCTCGAGCCAGAAAGTAGCTGCAGGTAGTCGATAATTAATAGACCAATCCCATGACTCTCTTTCATACGCCGCGCCCGTGCGCGTAGATCAGTAATTTTTAAACCAGCTTGATCATCGATCAACATAACATGTTTCTGCATTTCATTGACGGCGCCTAAAATCCTTTGAAACTCTTCGCCATTTAAAGAACCGGTTTTAATTTTTTCTGACTCCACCTCTGATTGAGAGCAGATCACCCGATGCAAAAGCTGTTCCGCAGACATCTCTAAAGAGAAAACTCCCACTGGCATGCGATTTTTAAAGCAGATATTTTCCGCAATGTTTAAAGCAAAAAGCGTTTTTCCCATCGCAGGGCGAGCAGCTAAAATCATTAAGTTAGAGTTGTTCAAACCATTTACCATCTTATCAAGATCAATGAAGTGAGTAGGAGCGCCAGTAATACCTACTTCACCAGGCCCTCTAATGGCAAACTGCTCCTGCCTTTCTTGCAGCTCTTTTAAAAAAGGCTGACCAGACTCAGACTTTACGCCAGACAAAATATCGGCAATGGCAATTCCATTGCTTGCATTGACGTTTTGGCTAATTTGATAAAATTTTTGCTGCGCTTCATCAAGAGCGGCATTTACATCTAAAGGTTCTTCTAAAGCGCTTTTTTCAATGACTTGGGCCGCTTGAATCATTTGCCTTAAGACAGCTTTATTGCGAACCAGCTCCACATACTCTTCTATAAAAGCAGAGGTGCCGGCATATTGCGGTACAGTGGTAAGATAGGCTACCCCGCCTACGCTGCTTAATTTATCGATGCGTTTTAACTCTTCTGCTACGAGTAAAATGTCAGCTGGTTTATCACTTTTATAGGCAGCTTTTAGCACATGAAAAATAATTTTGTGCTCTGTAAAATAAAAATCGGTGTCATTAAGAGCATCAGCGGCAATGTTAAGGCCATTAATGCTAGTCAGCATACATCCCAGCACCATCATCTCCGATTCTTTGGAGTGGGGGGCAATTTTAACTTTTACGCTTTTTTCGCTCATTTCACTTCCCTTCTTCTCTTTAAAAAAAGACAAGTCTAACGAAAATAAAAATGAAAATCTAGCTCATTTGGGCTTTAAGAAAAGTAAAGAAAGACTCTATTTTTTTTAATTAAAAAACTATTAAAAATAGAGTCTTAAAAATTTAGCATAGAGGAAAAGCTTTAGTAGCTATAACTACTGGAGCTGCTTGGATAGCTATAACCATTTTCATCAACATAATAGGTTTGATAAACAGGAGCGGGCTGAGTAGAGTAGCTATCATTGTTATAGTAGCTACCAGCATAGCCAAGACCTAAGCCGATGCCGATCCCCGTGCCAACCCCATAGCCCCAAGGCGCGCCATACCCATAATACCCACCATGCCAATCATTATCGTAATAACCATGATGGTCATGATCGTGGTGGTCATGATAACCATTATAGTGATCATTTCCACGATAGTAACCACCTTTACTCGATCCGCTGCTATAATACCCTTCTCTTTCTCCCCCGCTAAACCCTTTACTTTCAAACCCGCCTCGGCTGCTATTAAAACTACCGCTACGACTATCAAAACCTCCGCTGCGACCACCAAAACCATCTCCACGACTACCAAAATCGCCGCCACGGTCTCTTCCCCCTCTTGCGCCGCCATCTCTCATGCCGCCATGGGCTTGAAGAGAGGAAAAGCTTAAAGGTAGTAAGAAAAGCGATGCAAATAACGCGCGCGTCACTATTTTTTTAAAGGTGTTGTGCATAGAAAAACCTCCAATAATTTCATTTTTATTTTTTAAGCTAATGGTCAAAAAAAACTCCTCTGGCTGGTGGCCTCTTCTTCTCGCTTATACTTTGTTGATCACAATCTTTTCTCTCTTCTTTCTCATCAGAATAGGTGTCGTAATAGCGAAAATCAGAGGTTTCATTCCAATTCCCACTGCTTCCCCCGCCACCTCTTGCTGACGAGTAAGGACGGTTGTAAGTTGTAGGAGTATTTAACTGTCTTAAGTAGTCAAATACATAGGCCTGAGTTGCGGGATTGCTTCCCACCGTAACGTCGTTGTAATCGGTATCAAATCCTCCATACCAACCTCCATAATAACCCAAATTATCTAGCCGTCTTTGACGACGGCGATGGCGCCTCCTTGCATTTCCAGCAGGCTTATGATGATGAGCAGAGTGATGACGACGACCTACAGCTCTTTGCCCTCCGCGTCCATGCGCTGCTAAATCCATTGTTTCAAACGTCGTAAAAATCAAGCATAAAAGAAAAAGTAGCCAAAAGGAGTAACGATAGCTTTGCATGAAGCCTCTTGATTAAAAAAATAACTATAACTTTATCTTGTCGAATTACCTAATTAAAGACAACTAGGCAAAAAAATCTGGTAAAATTAATTTTTCCAACTACCTAAAGAGGAAGATTTAAATAAAAACAGAGACCATCTTCACTCCATGCTTGCAAAAAAGTGAGGGGCAAAGATAGAATAATGACATCTTTCAGGAGGGGTGTCCGAGTGGCTTAAGGAGCACGCTTGGAAAGCGTGTGTACGTTAACGCGTACCGTGGGTTCGAATCCCACCGCCTCCGTTTTTTTATACAGCATAAAAATTTAGAAGTTGTTTTTTTAAATAACTAAATTTCTCTTTAACCTCATTAATATTTGTAGACTTTAGCGCGTTTTGGCTATTCGACAAATACATGATTTAAAGAGTCCCAAAACCACTTATTTTATCTAAAAATATTTTTTATTTTCCTAAAAAACTTATCAATTTACAAAAGCTAATAGTATTGCTCGCTCTACTTTCCAGCGTATCTATTTTAATTGTTTCTACTCTTATATGCTGCTTGACTAAGTTTTTTACATCTGCAAATCCATGAAAAAATCCGACGCCTAAAAAGCCCACCTTTGAGCTACTCTGTACCCTACTAATAAATTGAGGATATAGATTTAATTCTTGCGCTTTTTCCTATGCAAGTTTAATCAACTCATGCCAAAATTTAGGTTCTACTGCATATAGTTTTTGATTTAGTAAACACAATAGAAATCAACGTAATTTCTGCAATTCTCATTTTAACGTTTGGCCAATCTTTATAGCCTCTGCTTTTTAAAAAATCATTGCAAAAACAATAAATGACCATCACTTGCATCTTAAGTCATGGCCTCTCCCCTCTATTTTCTTTATTTCATTTAGTTACTCCAAATTGATTATGTAATTGATAATTTTTGATTAAGTTTTTAAAATTTTAAAAATTAATTTTCTTGATTGAAATTAATATTTACTATTTAATAATCGTTAAAAAATTAATAATTTATTAAAAAGGAAAGATAAATGAATGTAAACCCTTTAGCTTCTACTACTGAAAATAAAGAGAACGCTACTAATACGAATGAGACGAATTCAGGTGTTAATCCATTACCAAATGGATTACCGCTTTCAATTTTTTGTCAGTCAAAAGAGGCTGATCCGGTAAAAGAGAGAGCTCTTTTTGAAAAGTGGCGTCAAAGAAATGTTGAAGAAATCAAAAATAAAAAAGTTCAGTTCGATCGTTTTTTAAATTTTTTAAAAGAGCAATTAAGTGAAGAGCGCTATAAAAAAATAGAAAGCAGACTAAACAAAATTGGCGAAACTATTTTATCTAGTAGCTATGTTAATAGTTTAAAAATTGTTCAGCTTCAGCAAAATTTTCTTTTTACTCAGCTAGAGTGCGCAATAATTTTAGCAGGTGGATTAAGTAAAGAAGAAATTAGCAACTTACAATTATTATCTAATGAAGAAACAGAGCTTAACTGCACTAAAAAGATTTTAAATTTAGCGCTTTTATATCAAGGCTTTATCAAAAGTCTACATTCAATTGAGGATGTGGAAAAAAAAGCATCTTTTATAAAGTTTGTTATCAAACAGTTATGCAAAAAAAGTAAATATAAAAAAGCTGTTATGCTTTTTCACCTCGCCCTTTTAAGAAACGAGCTTGCCTTTTGCTACATCCCTGCTTACTCTACTTTATTAAAAAAACTACAACTACTAGAGAATAGAAGAGAGTTTCTTCTTTTAATTACAAAAGCGCTAGAGTGCATTCCCTTCTTCATAGAAAATCAATTTGCAAACTACGAGATTCCCAATCCACTTTCAAACCAAATTTGTGAAGTACTTCTTGATATCAGCAAATCTAATGCTTGTTTTGAAGAGGTTACTACCTGCATCCATTCTTGCTCAGACCTTTCTATTAAAACTAAGTTTTATGCATTAAGCGCAGTGCAGTTATCTAATACAAATTTCATGGCGGCTTTACATCTAATAGCAAAAATAGGCAAAATAAGCGTTGCCCATACAGTAATTGAGACTATTTTTAATCATATAACTGAAGAAAAAATCAATGACGCTTTAAATTTTTTGACTACCTCTCCTTATATTTTGCCTAACATAGAAAACTTGATGCGATTTCAAATTGTATCTAATTTATGTTCTAGGGGGGAGATTGAAAAAGCAAAAAAGATTGCGCATGACAGCAATCAAGAAAACTTAAATCAATCACTTATTTTTGCTCCTATTATTTTGCACCTGTTGACAGCAGATGAGGGATTAAAAACAGAAAAATTAAACGAAGTGATTGCCCTTTTACCTTATTTAAATAAAAAATCTAAATTAGAAATTAGTGATCTTAAACAAAAATCTCAAGAGCTTGCGACAGACTTAAACAATAGATTTGAAAATGAAAAGGCAGATAAATTATATGCAAACATCGCACTGCTCTTATCTAAAAACGAAAGGATAAAAGAAGGCCTTTCTGTTATTAAAAAAATAAAAAATGAGGAGCTGCAAAATAATACAATTAGCTTAGCAATTCATCTTAGCAGAGAAACCCGCTCCATCTTTTCTTCTTCTCAAAATGAAAATTTAATCTCTAAAAATTTATTTTTATTTTTAGACAAATATCTTCCTTCAAAAGAGCGAGAAAATCATCTTTTAAGAAACTTTTTTTGTATAGAGTTTATTAAAAATTTATGTTCAAAAAATAAAGTTGACCAGGCTTTAATTGTTTTGGATCATGAGTTAAAATGTTGTACTAGACCAAAAGTAGAAAACCATTTATTAAAGGATTCTTGTTATATAGAGATTATTAAAAATGCCTGTGAAAAAATACAAATTAATTTGGCTTTAAAAATTTTAAATGAAGATTTAAAAAGTCCTGAAAAACAAAAAATTGCTTTTAATATTATTATGCAAAAAGTATCTGAAGAAAACTGTTTTATAGAACTTTTTGAACTTGCAAAAAATTTAAGCGAAAATAAAAACACTGCACATCTTCAAAAAAAGATCTACAGCAAATTAGCACTGCATTATGCAAACTATTTTTCCGATGATTATCATCTTCAAAGTGTTTTAAATGGAATCACTTCTCCTTTAGAGCTAAACATTTTTCAAACAAGCATTCTAGAATTAATTAATAGAGAATCTAATGATCAAGCTCTTACAGCTATACAAGCTTTTAAAATTCCTAATGAACGAAACCAAGACCGAAAAACTGCAATGTTAAAAGAAGTTGCTTTAGGTTTTATTCGCCAAGAAAATTTTGAAAGCGCTATTGAGCTCATTGTATCAATGGAGGAAGGTGATCAATGGCAAGTAATAGAAAAAGCATTTTTAATGCTAATGCAACCTGAAAAGTATAGCGATGCTGACAGTTTTATCACTATGATTTCAATGATATTACCGGAACTAACAAATCAAATGCTACTCACTAGTGTAAACAATTATTGCAGCAGGTTTAATTTCAAAGGAGCTTGTTTAAGCGCTATGATGATCTCAAGTAAAGACATAAAAGAAGATGCAACTAATACAATTAAAAGGTATTTGATAGAGCAGTTAAATAAAGAAGAATTAGAGAAATTAGCGCCTATTGGTAATGCATTTTTACGGATGACTATTTTAGGCTATCATGAGCAGGCAAGAGAACTTATCAAAATGATTCCTGAAAAATTTTCGATAGAAAAACATAGACTTTTTTTGTCTATCATTGAAACCTTTTGCCAAAATAATGCCATTGATCACGCTTACCAAACTATGTTGATGCTAGAGGACTTAGAAAAACAAATGCAAGTAACTAAAGAGATTCTACCAATATTGATCAACAAAAGTTTTTATATTCAAGCCTGCAGCTTTATTAATGTGGTTGCAACCGAATTACAAATAAACAATAAAGAGCTTTTTTTATCTACTTTGGCCAACTACTGCAAAAATCACTATTTTTATTATGCCTGGCGAATGATCGATGTGATGGAAAATAAAGATGGAAAACAAGAGGCTCAAGAAATTATCAAAGAGGCTTTATTCTCTTTATTATGTACGGATCACTTAGATAAATTAGAGCTCATTAAAACGGCTTTTTTTGGTCTAGTTGATGAAGAACACTATATTCAAGCAAGTAGCTTTATTAATATGGTTCCTGCGCATAAATTTCCAGAAGAAATCAAGCAGATCTACATTAGTACTTTTGATGAGCTATGGTTTGAGGAAAAAGCAGAGAAAGCTATCGCAGTTATTTTTAGTGTAGGGAGTAATAATAAAGAGCAACAACTACAACTCGCTTATGAAATATATTTACATTTATTGTCTATAGATAGTGATGTTGCTGCAATTTTTGTATATACGCTCTTACAGTATAATCATATAAACGAACAAGAAATGATTTATTTTTTTCGTAGTTAGCACCAACCACTAATGATTATTTAGCAATCGCCTACTCTATTTTAGAAATAGTAGCTGATCTAGGCTAGCAAGCGCTTGTTAATAATCATTTTGTTATACTCAGGCCATTTCTAATTTGATCAGTCGGTCTTGTTTGCACGGGTAGTTTCTGCGTTCTATAGTAAGAAGTAGTCTACCCATGCTTTTTTTATTTACATCTCATTTCAAGTATTTCTAAACTCTATTCTACCACAAGGCCTATTCATCGAGGCACTGCTGAAAATATTATGGAAAAAGCATGGGGAAATTTGCAGCGCACCAAAATCAATGATTTTCTTAAAAAAAGATAGCCAAGCAAGCTTTGTTTCTAAAATTTGCTGGGCTAAAGCAGCCTTTTGAACATATACTTATAGCCTTAATTGAAATTCGCTCTAATTTTTTTAATAACTGTAACACCTTTTTAATGAAGATAAAAAAAGAAGCCCAGTCTTTCTAACTCAATCATCCCCATTAATAGTACACCTATTTTTATAATTTTCTGAAAAGGAAAAAGTTTTTAAAATTATTGTACTAAAAATATCTATCAATAAAACTTACAAAGTAATCTACATGACTACAAAAAATTTTTAATTGAAATTTTGTTTTTTTAATTATCTTTACTTTTAAAAAAGCTATTTTATTTACTAAAAAAATAAAAATTAATCACATAATTTTATAATATAAACATTTTATTTTTTTCATTTTTTGTTTAATATAGTGATTAATAAAAAATTATATTTTTTAAAAAAGGAAAATCAGATGAATTTACATTCCCTAACTTGTGCTTCTGCTCCGCCTTTATGGGAGGAGAAAAAAGAAGCTAAGGTTATCACACAATTACCAGAAGAAGTTTGGCTTTTAATTTTTTCCTACCTTAAAGAAAAAGACCTTATTTCAGCAAGAGGGGTTAGTAAACGTTTTAATCAAATGATTGTGGAAAAAATTGGAGATAAGAAAAAACAATTTGATAATTTTTTAAATTTTTTAAAAGATCAGCTAAGCGAAGCACGGTATAAAAAATTAGAAAATAAATTAAGTAGAATTGGCGAAACTATTCCATCTAATGATCCGGTCAATAGCTTAAAAATTGCCCAACTCCCTCAGACTTTTATTTTTACTCAGATAGATTGTGCGCTAATTTGCATCGATGAATTAAAGGAAAAAGAAATTAGCAATTTAAGAGCACTGGCCAATCAAAAAATAGAGCTCGAGTGCTCTGAAAAGATTCTTACTTTGGCGCTTTTTTATCAAAGAGCTTTTGAAGCTGTAAAAAAAATTTCTTATAATCAAAACAAAGCGTTTTTTATA
>CATLPS010000034.1 GCA_950054535.1 uncultured Chlamydiae bacterium
TCAGGACCAACTTCTCCGTAGCCTGACATCGAAGCGTATATAAGTTGGTCATTATGAGGCCTAATATCTTCTGCTCTTATTTTTAGTTTTTCTCTTATTGGAAAAGGCATGTTAGTTATAAAAACGTCAGCAGTCTTAACTAAATCAATTAAAATATCTTGAGCTTCAGTATCTTTAAGATTCAAGGCGATACTCCTTTTATTCCTGGAAGTTAACTGCCAACAGTAGTTCTCAGGTCCTTCGGGCATTTGACCTCTTGAAATTAACCATCTCAGACTGTCTCCAACCTCAGGAGGTTCTATCTTAATAACATCGGCACCGTAATCCGACATAATTGTTGCTGCTGCAGGACCCGCGATAAAACTTGCAGCATCAATTACCCTTATGTCTTCTAATAATAATTTTTTTTCAGCCATAATCTATCCTCCTAACCAAACCTGTCAGGTAAAGTTATCACAATAGCAGGAAATTGAAATTTAATTTTTTCTTTGACCACTTCACTTATTAAAATCCAATAACAGATTTAATAAATTAAGGGTGAGGACATACCTCAAGTATCGTTAGTCTTGCTTTTCCTGGGCCGTAATGCCAAAATATTCTATATGCCCCGAAAGTTTTGTTTTGAGCATAAGATTCAAAAATATCTTCTCCGTTAGGCCCTTTGCATACCATCATATTTATGTGTATGTAATGAAGGGTGTCGCAAATTAGTTTCCATATAGCCAAGAATTTTATTCACAGATTTTAATACTGCTTTTTTATCTTTTGAGCTTTCTAAGCCGTCCATCTGCTCATTAGCATGATTAGTAAAAACTAATTCAAATTTCATCTTCAACATATTTAGCAAAAGAACCGCGGCTCTTTACTTTACTTTCTTTAGATTGTTGTATAGAAATTTTTAGGTTTTCTTGTAATTGTTTCTCTTTAAGATCTTGTAATTCTTTCAACATCATTTCATGCATAAAATCTTTTATAGCTAATCTAGCTTGAGCACAAGCTGTTTTTAGCATGATGTGTTCATCCAATGGAATATCAAAGCTTAATCTTACCATATTTTCTCTCATAGTAAACCTCCTTTGTTCTATAAATATTATAGTTCGCTACATACTTACATGTAAACATACAAGTATGTTTTATCTGTATTATTTAACTTAGGATACTAGCTGTACTTTCTTGCTGGCATTATCAGCTTTAGAAGATTTGTCATAAGCATAAACCATTTCCGCGCTGGCATGCCCTGTGACTCTCATTATATCACTATCAGAAAATTCTTGTTGTTTTAAGTAGGTAACGGTAGAGGCTCGAAGAACGTGCGGAGTGATTTTAAAGGAAATGTTAGCATGAACACGCGCTTTTTTTTAAAAGAGAGATTCATTTGATTTGTATTCGCATTAAGCCGACCAGAGGCGCTATCGTTAGCTGTTTCTAACTGATCATCGCTAAGATTATCTTTCTCAATTTCTCGCAAACTTTGAAAATACTTTGGTTTTAAAAACTCGCAAGTAATCCTCTCCTTTAATAAAATCGTAACACTATGAACTATACTTTGTCAGCTTATCATCTTCTATAAACCTAATATGGTAGCAGAAGGATCAAAAAAAATCTGACTGTTATTAATACAAGCAAGTGCCATTTCAGTTAATTTTTTATCTTATTAATTTTTGATTTTTTGGATTTATGAATAATTTTTATACTTTTTCAAAAATGAACAAAATGAGAGTCTTACTTTATTGAAAAATCCGAGGTATGAGAGTGAACGAATATTGGTACGAAGGAATCAGATTAGTTTGCATATTAATTTTACTTATTTTTGTAGATTTTTTTGTTTGGTATAAAATTAAAAAAATTATCAAAGAACTGAATATAGAACTTACTCCAACGAAACAAAAGCGCTTAAAATATTTAATAAGCTCTATTGTGAACATAATGGTTTATAGCCCTTATTTCTTATCTTTGATATTCCGTTTTTAGATCTTTTTATGTACTAGCTAACCAAAGAGACCTTCTTACTTGCATTATCCTTTTTAGAAGATTTATCATATGCGTTAAGCATTTTGAGATCCGCATGGCCTGATATAGTGGTGTGACTACTCCCTCGCCTGAAGGCGAGGGAGTAGTCACAGAAACCTTGCCTATAACCTCTTTACTGCGTAAACTTCTACCAAATTCTCTATGCAAATATTCATTTACTCCGCTTTCATCCAAATAAATGCTTTGATTCACAGGGATTTGCTGTAGGCTTTGTGTAAATTGACCTCTTTTTTCTTCGTTTCTTTCCTGACAGAGAACTGTCTTTTTTTTCGTGTAATTTTAAGCCGCTTTAAGGCGTAAAAAATAGTCTGCATAGTCTGCATAGTCTGCAAAGTTACATTAAAGTATTTTGCCATCTCTGATAAAAAATGACCTAGGTTGTTTTCTACATATTCAATTAGCTAAAGAATTGGCGATATTTAAATGTTGGCAAGCTGTTGGCACGATAGTTGCATCTTTCTTTATCGATTCATTAGACAAAAGTTGTAATGAAAGGAGGCTATATGATGAAAACGCTGATAAAATATTTATCCGTATCTCTGCTCTCTTTCCTTTTGCTATTTAGCTTCAGCCCTTTAATTGCAAAAGGAAATCATGGCGGCGGCCACCATAGTGGAAGACATGGCGGAGGACATGGACATGGAGGGCATGGCGGCCACCATAGAGGTGGGCATCGTGGTCACCATGGTCACCATGGTCACCATAACAACTATTACCGCGGCGGCTACTATAGTGGCTATGGCGGATGGGGCGGATCAAATAATTGGTATGGGGGAACAGGTTTTTACCTTGGCGCTCCTTTTTTAGGAGCTACTTTAGGCGCAACTTACTATAGTGACTCGCCAAGTTACTATGGTTATTATTACGATCCTAGCTATTATGGCACTACTACTTATTACTATTAACAATAGCTTTTATCCAACAACTAGCTTACTCAAAAGCTAGTTGTTTTGCTAAAAAAAGAGCTTTTCAATCAGTAGGCGCGTCTCCATGAAAAGCTCAAAACAGACAAAAAGAGTCAATAATAATAAAACTCCTTTTCCACCCGGTAGTTGTCTCTTTTTCTCTTCTAAGTGAAGATAATAACGGCCGCTCCAAGCCATAATAATAGGCAAAAGCCCTAGTAGTAAAGCGGACCCAAACCCCCCAGCATAGCCTAAAGCGACTAAAAAAAGATGAGGATAGCTAATGGCAATGACCAAAGGAAAGGCGCAAACTAAAAAAGCAAGCAAACATTTCCCTGAAAAATTTTTTTTTATCTTTAGCCCATCTGCTAGAAAGTCTCTTAAGCCTAGCGCCACGCCTAAAAAGGAAGTGACTAAAGCAAAAAAAGCAAAGGCCTGGCCTACTTGATAGAAAAGCGGGTCACTAATAAAGTTTTTTAAAGGAGTAATTGCGTTTTGCCCTTTACTTAAAGCATCGAGCAATCCCGCTTCTCCTTCTACAGGAACAATCCCCAAAATGACTCCATTCCAAATTGCATAGGCCACAAAAGGGATAAAGCTGCCTATCAAAAGAGCGCGCCTAGTTTGCGCAAAATCGCGCTGCATATAGGTTGTTAATGTGGGAATGATGCCCTGAAAGCCAAAAGAGATAAATGCAATGGGAAGAATATGAATAGAGTGGGACCAGTACATTTGCTTTAAAAGCTCAGGGCTTACATAGCGCGCGCCTAAAATCACCACACCTAAGTAAGACAGCGCTAGTCCAAGCACTAAAAAGCTATTTAACCTGGTAGTAATTACGGTAGAAATAATAATAAGGGGTGAGAAGAATAGCGCAAAAAGCAGCGGGCCGGCCCAGCTTGGTAGGGAGTGAAAAAATAGTTCGGAAAGTAGATTTCCTGCGCCTACAAGATAGGCAATGAGGAGGCAGTTGAATAAAAATAGGTAGAGCGTCCAAGCAAAGTATTTCCCAAATAGGCCCAAAGTACACTCTGCCATGGAGATAATGTTAGACTCTCCTTTTATCCACTGAGATACCTCTAAAAAAAGAAGACCGGTACTTGCCATAAAGAGCCAGCATAGAAAAGAGACAAAAAGCGAGGGAATGAAGCCTGCTGTACCAATTAAAATAGGCAATCCCAACATTCCGCCACCGATAGTCGTTCCTGCTACTAATAAGACGCCGCCCAGTAGCCGATAGTTTTGCTCCATTTTTCTCCTCTACTCCACCGTTACAGATTTAGCTAAGTTACGCGGCTGATCAATTTCTGCTCCTCTCTCTTTTGCCACATAATAGGCAAAAAGTTGGCTAAAGACAGTCACTAAAACAGGCGCTAGTGGATCGGCTGTAAGAGGAATTTTAAAAATATCTGTAACAATTTTATCTAGTTTTTGCTCGCCTTCAAAAGCAACAGCAATGATTTTGCCTCCCCTGGACTTAATTTCCATTAAGTTGCTTAGTAGTTTTTCAAAAGTGGCTTCATTGGCGCAAAGCGCAACTGTTGGGCACTCTTCGTTGATTAATGCAATAGGGCCATGCTTCATCTCACCTGCTGGATAGCCATTAGCATTGATATAAGAAATTTCCTTTAATTTAAGCGCCCCCTCTAAACTACTAGGATACATATAACAACGCCCTAGATAAAAAAAGTTTTCATAATGTGCATACCTTTTAGCCAAAGCTTCGATGCTGGCGCTTTGATCTAAAATTTTCTGCACCTGTTCGGGCAGACGCATTGCTTCTTGTAAAAAACTTTGCCCTTCGCTCTTATTCATATGGCGCATTCTTGCCATCATTAAAGCAAAAAGAGAAAGAATCACAACTTGATTGGTAAATGCTTTCGTAGAGCAGACGCCAATTTCTGAGCCCGCTTTTAAATAGATGGTGCTATCCGCTTCGCGGCAAAGCGTCGATCCTTTGATATTGCAAATGGCAATTACGCGCGCTCCTTTGGCTTTCACTTCTCTAACGGCTGCAATGGTATCAGCAGTCTCGCCGGATTGGCTAAGCGCTACCACTAATGTGCCAGGTAAAATAATAGGGTTTTTATAGCGAAACTCTGAAGAAATTTCTACTTGCACAGGAATACGCGCTTTCTCTTCTATCATGTAAGCGGCTACAAAGCCTGCGTGCCAAGAGGTACCACAGGCTAAAATCAAAATTCTTTCGGCCGTTAAAAGATCTCCATGATTAAAACTGAGCTCTTCAAAAATAGCGGTGCCATAATCTGGTAAAAATCTACCCAACAGGCAATTTTTAATTGTTTGAGGCTGTTCGTGGATCTCTTTTAAGGTATAGTGTTCGTAAGAACCTTTGCAGTGAGCGCTAAGATCTAGTTCTACAATTTGGCTTGTCTTTGTAATGCGCTGCTCAGCGTTGTAAATTTCTTGACTTCCTGCGCGGATAATGGCTATTTCTGAATCAGAAAGATAAATTGCTTGTTGCGTATGAAAAGCAAAGGCATGCGGATCAGAGGAGATAAATGCCTCATTGCTGCCAATTCCAATCACTAATGGCGCTTGATGAGCAACGGCCACGACTTGATCAGGAAAATCCACATGTACTAAAGCTAAAGCATAACTACCTTTGAGCTGCGCAACTGCCTTCTGCACGGCTTTTAATAGATCGCCTGCATAAAGCTTAGAAATTAAATGCGCGACCACTTCTGTATCGGTGTCGGATAAAAAAGTAACACCCTCTTCTATGAGCTGTTGGCGCAGCGCCTCATGATTTTCAATGATTCCATTATGAACCAAAGCAAGCGAGCGCGCCGCATCGAAATGAGGATGGGCATTTTCTTCTGATACGCTGCCATGAGTGGCCCATCTTGTTTGGGCAATCCCGAGGCTCAGCTGAAGCGATTTTTTTAAAAGCGTCTGCTCTAATAGATCCACTTTTCCTACCACTTTGCAAGCAACTAGCTCATTTGCCTCGTTAAAGCCAGCTACGCCTGCCGAATCATACCCGCGATACTCTAAGTTTTTTAACCCTTCCATTAAAGTTGAAATGCGGTCTTTAAACCCCACATAACCAAAAATTCCACACATATTTTTGTAACTCTTTCTCTATTTCAAGCCGATTTCTTGACGTACAGCAGCAGAAATAGATTCTGCTAGCTGGATCACCTGTTTATGTTCTATCCCTTCTACCATAATGCGGCAGCTATTTTCGGTTCCTGAGTAGCGCACCACTACGCGCCCTTTGTCGGCCAGTTGCCTCTCTACTTCTTCAATAGCGCTAGTCACTGTTTTTAGTGCATGTAAAGGAGGCTTTTTGGCAACTTTTACATTCAGACAAACTTGCGGGTAGCGCTGCACAAAAGAGGCTAGCTCTGATAGCTTTGAATCTGTTTCTATCATGATACGTAAGATCTGTAGGGCGCAAACTAGCCCATCCCCCGTAGTATTATGATCGAGAAAAATCATATGACCGCTCTGTTCGCCCCCTAAATTGGCGCCTTGTTTTAGCATCTCTTGAATCACATAGCGGTCGCCTACCTGAGATTTTATCACTTCAATGCCCATGCCTTCCATGGCTTTGACAAAACCCAGGTTACTCATGACAGTGCCTACCACCCGGCTATTTTTTAACATTTGATTTTTCTGCATATCGCGCGCGCAAATTGCAAGCATGGTATCGCCATCTACTATTTGAGCATTTTCATCTACCATCACCACGCGGTCAGCGTCTCCATCAAGCGCAATACCAACGTCGGCGTGGTGCTCTAAAATCCCTTTTCGCACTGTTTCAGGATGCATCGAGCCGCAGTCTAAATTGATGTTTAAGCCATTAGGAGAGACGCCATAGCAAAACACTTTGGCATCTAACTCTCGCAAAACAAGCGGCGCTACGCGATAGCCTGCGCCATTTGCGCAGTCCAGCACAATCGTTAGATTTTTTAAAGAGAGCTTGCGAGGAAAAGTAGCTTTGACAAACTCGATATAGCGCCCATCCGCATCGGCAATTTTAGTGTTTTTCCCGATATCATGCGCCTGAGGAAGATGCTCTTCAAAACTGTTTTTAAACACCATCTGTTCTACTTCCATTTCCCAGCTATCGGGCAGTTTAAAGCCATTAGAGTCAAAAAACTTGATCCCGTTGTCAAAAAAAGGGTTATGCGAAGCCGAAATGACAATGCCGGCATCAGCGCGATAGGCGCGCGTAATGAAAGCCACGCCTGGCGTAGGTAAAGGCCCTACCATTAAAGTATCAAGGCCCATCGAGCAGAGGCCGGCAATTAAAGCGTTTTCAAAAATGTAGCAAGAAAGGCGGGTATCTTTACCAATCACAACGCGCGCTTTGCCATATTTTTCTCTTAAAATTTTTCCCGCCGCACGCCCCATGGCCAAAGCGATTTCTGGTGTCATGGGATAAAGGTTAGCTTGCCCACGCACCCCATCGGTGCCAAACAACTTATTGTTTTTTGTTTGCATACAAATCCTTAAACCTTCCCTTAAGTCACAAAAAAAAGACAAAATAGAGGTATTGTTCTTTAAAAGCATCAGAGCAGCTCTGATGCTAAAATTTGACTTTTTTTAGTTATTTACCTTATTCTCAATCTAGATAAAAATCTAAATGAAGAGTTTGTTTACCATAAAGTTATAACTCGATTTCTATTTTCGGAGCAATGCCTACGTGCAACCAAAAATTTACTGTGAAAGCGATCATCACATCGACCCTTCTCTCATTGATAGCGACGCCCTGTATGTTTTGCACAAGTTGCGCCAAGCAGGTTTTATTGCCTATCTCGTAGGAGGTAGCGTACGAGATCTATTAATTAAAAGAAGGCCGAAAGACTTCGATATCTCTACTGATGCTAGACCAGAGCAGATCAAGGCCGTTTTTCAAAGACAGTGCCTTTTAATAGGGCGCCGTTTTCGCTTAGCGCATATTCGCTTTGGCCATAAAGTAATTGAGGTAGCAACTTTTCGCAGCGGTGAAAATGTTAGCGATCTGATTACTCAAGACAATGTTTGGGGCAGTGAACAAGAGGATGTATTAAGGCGCGATTTTACCATCAATGGCCTTTTTTATGACGCTGCTACTCACTCTATTATCGATTATGTCGATGGCTGGAGCGATATTCAAAATCATTTACTGCGTATTATTGGCGATCCAGAAATGCGCTTTAAACAAGACCCTGTGAGGCTCATCCGCCTTCTTAAGTTTCAAGCGCGCTATGGTTTTAAAATCGATCCTGAAACAGCAAAATGCATTGCCTCCTGTTTACCTGAGATAAAAAAAAGTTCGCCTGCGCGCGTTTTAGAAGAGATCTTGCGCATGCTAGAATCGGGCTATGCGCAAGAATTTTTTCGCTTAATGGCGCACTACCATTTACTCGACCTTCTTTTTCCTGCTCTTACTAAATGGCTGCATAGCGCAAGAGGAAAAAAAGTATTTCACTACCTGGCCTGCGCCGATCAACTCTACCACCATAAAGGCAAAAATGTGCTTGATCGTTCGGCCTTGACCGCTTGTCTGCTTTTTCCGATTTTAGAAATTGAGTTAGAAAAAATTTGTGCCAGTAAAAAAAACCCTCCTCATATTGGCGATATTACCCTGACTGCCGCAACCTTGGTGAAAAGCTTACTCATTCACCCCTTTACCCACTTTCCTCGTCGCATTACCTCACAAGCAGTAGCTATTTTAGTCTCTCAATATCGCATCACTCCCTTATCTAAAAAACGCCACTCTCGAGAAAAACTCTTTCACAGCAAAGAGTTTGTGCATGCTCTTGCTTTTTTTAAACTCAGGGCCATGGTCAACGAGTCGCATGTAGAACTTTATAAAACCATGCGAGATCAGTATCACCATTTTTTACATCAAAGAGAAAAAAAACCGCACTCCCCCCCGCAAAAATCAAAGCCCAGATCTTATCGAAAAAGAGCCTCCCATGCTTCATAGATCAACGCTAAAAACCGATCAAGGCGATCTCATCTATACGCTAAGCTCTTCGCCTGAGGTAAAAAATGGCCCGGCAGTCCTTTACTTTGCGCTATCGGGCGAGCGTACCCTTTATGAAGAACCATTTAACCAACCAGCAGTAGCGCTAGCAAATCAAGGAGTGCATCTTTTTTCTTGGGATCTTCCTTTTCATACTCCGAATGCCGAGCCCCAAGAGGCCCTTAACAAATGGATGCAAGCATTTCAAACAGGATCGCCTTTATCCGCTAATTTTGTGGCACTTTCTAAGCAAAATCTTACCTTTTTAAATCAATTTTATGGTGTCTGCTCTGAAAATTTAGCTGTGATGGGCCTCTCAAGAGGAGGCTATATGGCTACACAACTAGCCGCAGCGATGCCAGCTATCAAATGGCTTTTAGGTTTTGCTCCGTTAACAAGCCCTTTGGCGCAAGAAAAAGTTTCTGCTTCTCTTTTCAGCGAAATTAGCTTAAGCGCACTTGCCAGCAAGCTTACTTCTAAACAGCTACGTTTTTACATTGGAAACGATGATACTAAAGTAGGCACTGATAGCTGCTTTTCTTTTATTCACCACCTATCAAAAACAGCGCATTTGCAAGGCGTGCGTAGCCCGCAAGTCGAGCTAATCATCTCTCCTTCTATTGGCCATAAAGGCCATGGAACTGCGCCAGAAATTTTTGCCAATGGCGCCGCTTGGCTGCAAAAACAACTTTTTACCCCTTAAATTTTCATGATTCACTATTCTGTTATTATTCCTCTCCACAACGAAGAGAGCTCTATTACCGACCTCATTGAAGAACTAGAGCCCGTTATGCAAAGCTTAAGCCAACCGTGGGAGCTGATTTGCATTGACGATGGCTCTACTGATCAAACTAAAAAAGTAGTGAGCGAGCTCTGCACAATAAAACCTTATCTCAAGCTAATTAGTTTTGATAAAAACTATGGCCAATCAAGCGCTTTTGACGCCGGATTTAAAGCAGCAAAAGGAAGCTATCTCATTACCCTTGATGGCGATGGTCAAAATGATCCTAACGATATCCCTAAGCTTCTCTCCTTTATTCCTCAGTATGATCTAGTTTGCGGCGTGCGCGTAAAAAGGCAAGATAGCTGGTGGAAAAGAATCTGTTCTAAATCTGCCAATCGTTTTCGTAATTGGCTCTGTGACGAAGAGATTTTAGATACAGGTTGCTCCTTAAAAGTTTATCGCAAAGAGTGCGTTTCTAAGTTAAAGCTCTATCATGGCCTACATCGCCATTTTCCTTTGCTCTTCAAAATAGAAGGCTACTCCATGCATCAAGAGCCAGTCCATCACCGCCCTAGACTCAAAGGAGTCAGTAAGTACCATCTCTTTAACCGCTCTTTTAATACTTTTTCTGATTTACTAGCGGTCTATTGGATGAAAAAGAGGCAGCTACGCTACCAAATTGCTGAGACAATCAACTCTAAAAACCCCTCTTAAAGTAAGATGAGCTTGCATTTTTTTTTCTTTGCCGGTGAGCCAAGCGCAGATCTTTATGGAAGCGCTCTTATCCAGTTTTTAAAAGGAAAAGTAGACCATCTCAAACTTTCCGGTGTAGGCGGCCCTCTGATGCGAGCAGAAGGCGTAAAGGGCCAGCTGCAAATGGAGCAGCTACAAGTGATGGGCTTTTCCGATGTTTTAAAAGCGTTGCCGCGCCTGTACCGCTATTTTCGCCAAACCTTAAAACTTGTTCTTACCCTTCAGCCCGACGTAGTCATTTTAATTGACTATCCAGGCTTTAACTTAAGACTGGCCAAGGCGCTACGTAAAAATGGCTACCAAGGAAAAATTGTGCAATATATCTCTCCGTCTGTTTGGGCGCATGGTAAAGGGCGCATCCAAACTCTGGCGCAAACAGTAGATCTTCTTTTGACAATTTATCCCTTTGAAAAAGCGCTATTTTCCCAGTACCCTCTAAAGGTAGAATATGTAGGCCACCCCTTAATGCAAACTATCGCTGACTGGCAGCGGACCATAAAAGAAAAGTTAGACCATAAAGAAATTTGCCAGCAGCCTTATATGGCGCTTTTTCCCGGTAGTCGGCTATCCGAAATCAAACGCCACTTTCCTTTTTTGCTAAAGATAGCGCAAGCTTTTAAAAAAAAAGCGCCTGCTTGGCAATTTGTCTGCTGCTACGTAGATTCTTCTCACCTCTCTTTAATGCAGAAGCTAGCTAAGAAGCACTCTTTTCCTATGCAAGATCTGCTTTTTGTCTCCTCTCATCAGCGCTATCAAGTGATGCAAAAAGCAAGCCTGGCCTTAGCCAAGTCAGGTAGCGTGACGCTGGAACTGGCGCTATTAAAAGTTCCTACGGTGGTGATCTACCAGCTTTCTGCTCTTAATTTTTTAATCGCCAAGTACTTTTTACGTTTGCGACTTTCCCATTACTGCATTGTCAATATCATTGCCAAAAAAGAGATTTTTCCAGAGTTCATAGGCATTTCCCTCTCTTTTAAGCACGTGCTAGAAAAGTTAGAACAGCTCTATAAAAACCAAGAATTAACAAAAAAAATGCAGCAGCAGTGCCAAGAGCTTAAAGCTCTTCTTACCTTTGCCAATAGCCATAAACTAGCCGCCAAAGCAATCATGAGGCTTTTTGTATGAGCCTACTAGCAGAAGCATTTCGCAAAGGGCTCAGTAAAGTATTTGCTTTTTTAGTCGCTACCATTGGTAAAGGCTTTCTTAAAGCCTCTTTATTTACTTGCCAATGGCAAGTAGAGGGGCTGAGCCATTTTATAGAGACGGCCTCTAAAAAAAAAGTGATCTTAATGCTTTGGCATAATCGTCTAAGCATTACCTCTTTTATTTTAAGTCGCTACGGCAGCCAGTTTCAATACGTTGCTTTTGTCAGTAACAGCCGCGATGGCGAGCTCATCCATGCGCTTGTGAACTCCTATCGCAAAGGCAAGACAATCAAAGTTCCCCATCAGTCCCGTCATGAAGCGCTGCGCCTTTTGATTCGCACCATACAAAACTCCTCTGATGTAGCCGTTATTACACCAGATGGGCCACGCGGGCCTAAATATGAGGTAAAACCAGGCATTGCTTTTGCCACTTTAGCTACTAAAGCAGAGGTAGTGCCCATGAGCTGGCAAGCCAGCCGCTATTGGCAGCTAAAAAGCTGGGATCGTCTTAAAATTCCCAAACCCTTTTCTACAATTAAAGTTACTTTTTTTACGCCGCTTAGCTTTGTGGGCAAACCGCCTTTACAAGAGGTACAACAAAAGCTGCAAGCAGCGCTACCTTGCGACTAAAACTTATGCTTGGTAAAAAGAGACAAAATGTTCCATTTTAGCTATAAATTGCTGCTCTACCAGCTCGATGGCCGTAGCAATAGAGTGAAAAAGAGCCTCTGCTTTAGCGGCTCCATGGCATTTGACAATTACACCTTTAACGCCGCAAACAATGGCTCCTGGGCTCTCTTCATGGTCAAACCTTTTGGCTAAAGAGCAAAGCAGCTTACTCTTTTGACAAGGCGTGAAAAACTCTAAATTTTGGCTCAAAGTCTGCTGCACCAGCGAAAAAACGCCTTCCGCTGCCTTCAGTAACACATTGCCAGAAAAACCATCGGTAATCAATAGATCTACCTCCCCTGCAAATAGGCGATCTCCCTCTATATTTCCCACAAAATTAACGCTAGCAAACTTCGCTAAATGCGTTTGAAAATAGCGATAAACCTTGCGAATTTCTGCCGTGCCTTTTTGTAGTTCCTTACCAATATTCAGCAAACCTACCCGCGTAATCAAGCCTGGCTTTTTAATCTGTTGAAAAGCCAGTCCCATCTGCATTAACTGCAATAGATGCAAAGCACGGCAATTAGTAGTCCCGCCGACATCGATGATAGAGGCAATGCCGTTTTTCGTAGGGAGAGTAGCTAAAAGCGCAGGCCTTTTCACAGGTGCAATACGTGGCAGAAGTAGAGCCGAGCCGGCAATCAAAGCGCCTGTATTGCCTGGGGTGACAAAAGCGTCCACCTCTTGCTCTTTAAGGCTGTAGATTCCTTGCATCATCGATGAACCTTTCTTTTGCTTAACCGCCTGTAAAGGCGCCTCTTGCATAGAAATAATAGAATCTACCACTTGAAACTGAAAACGTTCACAAAAAAAAGAAGAATTTTTTTGCCAAAAGTCTAACGACAAAAGTTGCTTTTTTAAAGGAGGGGTAATCAAAATAACAAAATGAACAAAAGAAAAGCAGGTAGCCGCTTTTAAGACTGCCTCAAAAAGCAAAAGAGGAGGCGTTTCGCCTCCTACTAAATCTACTGCAATGCGCAAATTTTTTGACTACTGACTAAAACGGCTATGATTGAGCTACTTTAGCGCTCTCTTTCTCGCAGCTTAAGCACAGAAAATGCGTAAGCTTAGGCGCTTTGCAATTGGGGCAAGTAGAAAGAGACTTTCTTTTTTTTGCGTGGTGAGATCTTCTAGAATTTTTACGCGCATTTGAGGTGCGGTTACGTGGGACTGCCATGATTTTCTCCTAAATCGTTCTTTAACCTTATGACTTCCAATCTAGATCTGCAAATGGTTGGTAGCCCTCTTTTTCCTCATTTTTCTTTTTTTCAAAGGGCTCTTTTAAATAACGAGCTACCTCTTTTCGAGAAGGGCAGTGACCTTGATTGCACTCAGCAAAGGGAGGCACTTCTAATAATATTGTTTCTCTTAATAGTTCTTTAAAATTGTAAATACCTGTTTTAATCGTGGCAACAGGTTCGCTGTGGTAGAAATTATGGATGATAATATCAATAGCAACGGGCTCATTACAAATAGAGCAAGGGATATGAGCTACCGTACGAATATTCCAATTTAAGATCAACTCTTGATCTGCTAAATAGGCTTTTCCCTCCAAAGAAACTGGGCTTTGGAAAGAAAGATCTTCTTCGTTGATCTCTAAAAAGTCAGGAGCAAACGTTTCGCTCAGCTTTTTTTCTTGTCCTTCGCGTAGCTGTTCTACATAAATTTTAAACTGCTCTTGCATTGGCCGCTCTTCTACCATCAAAATTCTTTAGTAAGAGAGTTATATTAAAGAGAAAAAGTTTTTTTGCCAATGAAATTCTCATGTAAGCCTATAGGCAGTAAGCTCTTTAAGAATTTAAAAAAAGCAGATTTTCGGTTATTTTAACTCTATCTCTTAAAATCTTTATCATTCCTAATTGGATTTCAGTAACTGTTGCCACTTTGTTTCTCTTTTCAATATTTTTGTAAAAAGCCGAAATAGTATCTCCATAGTCATCCGCTATTTGAAGTTGATCCAGCTCTTGCGCAAGTTTCTTAAAAGCCACTTTGTCTTCTGAGGTCCAATTGTTCACTTTTTTTCTTACTAATTTGTTATAAATTTTGTTTAATTGAAGTCCCTTTTTTATTTGTGCATTTAATTGGTTCAATTTAAATCGAGCATCAGGTTGAGCATCAGGTTGAGCAGGATGTTGAGTATACTTTGGAAATTTTTTATTCAATTGCGCTATTATACTTGGAGCTGAAAGAGATGTAGCTGCTAGCTGACCATAGCGATAGTTAAATGAACTTAGCGTTTTTGGATTTTTATTTACTAACTCTTCAACTTCTTTACGTAATGATTCCATCTGATCAGGTAAATTTTTTAATTTCTCCCTCTCCGTTTTAAAAGCACCCGGGCTCATCGAAAATTCTTCGTTTTTCAAGTTTTCTTTTAACTGTTTCATCTCTTCCAATTTAGTTTCAAATTTTTGCAACTCTTTAGTCACCTGATCAAGTTGCTGTGTCTCTTTGCGTCCTATCATCACTGTATAAAAAATTTTACTTAAGAAACTTAAACCCTTTGTCTTCAATTGTTTGGCTTGAAAATCTTTTTTGGCGGTTACCGATGAAGATGGCTTTAGTTGTTTGTCTGCTAGGAAAGAGGTTTGTTGATTGGTTGGGCTAGTTCTCTCGTCAGGTTTAGAAGTAGTAGAGGAAAGGGCTACAGAAGAAGCTAAGTTAGTTACATGAATGCTCATTTTGCCTCCTTAAAAGATTGTTTTACTTTTAAATCTAATTATCGCTTACTCACCTTAGCCATCGCATGAACCTTGTATAAATTTTTTATTAAGCGAGTCAGCAGGAAAAGATTTCTTATTTCTACAATTTTTTTAGCTCTTCAAGAACCTTTTGAGGCGCCTGTAACATCAAACTGCTATTATTATGTTTTTCTTTTATAGCTTTCCTATTTTCTTCTGTAATCGTAATCGTAGCAACTTCTTGTAAAAGCTCTGATAGTGTATTTTTCTCTTGCGTAGTAAGCACTTTTTTTTGCGTTAACTGCTCTACTTCTTCTTTTAAGCTGAAGATTCTTTGCAGCTTTTCATAGGCTTCTTGATAAGGCCTTTGACTCTCGTTAACCTTTTCCATCTCATTGAAAGTGCTTTGATAACTTTCCAATAAACTCCTGCAAAGTTTGGGATGAGCATTGGATAAGGCTTGCACTTGTTCTTTTAACTCGTTTAATTGTTGATTGATAGAGTCTAATTCTTTTATGCCACTTGGTCCATTTTCTAATTGATAGATTTCTGCTTGGCACTCTTTTAGTTTTTTAGTAGCTTGCTCTAGCTTTTCCGCCTCTTTTTGCCCTATTAAGATAGTATAAATCATCTTTGCTAAAGGATGGAGCCCCTTGGGTTTAAAAAACTTCTCCTTTAGCTTGAAAGAAGTTTGTTGAGCAGCAGTTTCTTTAAAAGATTGAGCTGCTAACAGAGTTGTTTTTACACTTTTAGACGAAGAAGAGATCGGGCTTGCACTGTCACAGCTTTTTTGATGAGAAATGGATGAATCAATTTTCATGATTGCTCCTTTATTTGCGCTATGATTAATTAAGAGGTTTTAAGCTTTTGAATAAGTTGTTTGAAATAATTTAAGCTTTCAAATTGTCGTTTTAAGTTTTGCATATCTGTATTATTGCTCCCTTTTGCCTCTAAATAATTTTTTGCCCACGCAAAATCTTCTTGCGTAGTTTTCCATTTA
>CATLPS010000035.1 GCA_950054535.1 uncultured Chlamydiae bacterium
CTAAAAACATTTTAAGGGTGAGAGGCCTTTTTTTTAATACCTAAATTTTATTTCAGTTAGTTATTCCGAACTTGAGTTACTTATCTTTTTTAAATAAAATAAAAATATAAAACCAACGATTTTATTTTATTTAATTTAATTTAATTCCTGAATTATTTATTCTTTTTAAATAAAATAAAAGGAAATTTATAAAAGAAAGTAAAGGAAAGAATATGACAATAACTACAATGATTTCAAAGTGTATGCCTATTGATCCAAAAGAAGTTTTTTCACATATAGGTGGTTATTTTGGAGCACGCTTTGCAACCAAATATACTTTAGCAACGATTAATCCCTTAGCTATTACTGCTAGTATTTCCACTGGAATTATTGTAATTCGTATTAGCTCAACGGTTTTTAATAAAATAAAAAATTTTTTTTTGGATCGGTTAATTGGATGCAAAAACAGTAACAGTTCTCTTCGCAAAGATTATGAGAGTAATAAATATAATATTAAGCAAATAATAAAATCCAGCGATTTTCTTATACAATCTACGCTGGCATTTGCAAGTGGTTTTGCCGTCTACGCAGCAATCTCTACTTTAACAACTACGCATCTGATTGGTATTAATATTTTAGCTTTTGCTATTGAAGTCGCAACTGATAGACTTTTGTAGAAAAAAAAGCTTTATCTTTTTTTAAGCTCATAGCAAAGTTTGTTGGTAGCTCTTAAAAGCTACCAAAGCTTTCTTCACCTCTTTACCTTGCCTCTTTTCATCTTTGGCTAAACATGGTAGCATATCTCTTTAATCAGAGAAATTTTTGATGTCTTACGCGCTTAATGTTTTTTTTAGTAACCATTTAGACCTACTCTACTTGCAACTAAAGAAAAAGCTTTTTACTTTTTCTGCCCCCTTTACAAAAAGGCTCATTGTCGTCTATGGGCCAGCTATGAAAGCCTGGCTAAGTTTAAAAATTGCGCAGGACCCAGATTTGAATGTCTCTTTCGGATTAGAGTTTGTCTATTTAAATCAAGCCTTTGAAATCTTTACTAAGTTTTTTCACCCTTGCCCCAAACCTTTTCCTTCTCTGCAAGAGTTAAGCCTTGCCATTGAAGGTAAAATTTTAGCAAAACTTACTCATTATTTTGACTTAAATGAGGAAGAAAAAACGCTTTTTTCCCCTCTTTTTGATTACCTACAGTTAGATTTTGACAAATCTTTACCGCCATTTTTAAATAAAAAAGCGCAAAAAAGATTGACGTTTTTCTCTTTGCATTTAGGGGAACATTTTTTGAATTATCGCCGGTTTGCACCAAAAATGGTACAAGAGTGGCAAACCAGCGCTACTACTTGCTGGCAGCAAGCGCTATGGAAAGAGTTATTTGGACCTCTTTGTCCTTGGCAAGCCCTGCCTAATTTTAAAGAGTTTATTTCGTCAAATTTCCATTTAGAAATCCACTTTTTTTCTATTAGCTTTTTATCCGAGTGGGAATTTGCATTTACTTCTCATTTGGCACAATTGACCTCTCTTTACTATTACCTTATCTCTCCGTGCGCTCTTTTTTGGAGCGATATTCGCTCAGATAAAGAGAGCCAGTTTTTGCAAAATTTATTCGAAAAAAAATTTGGCATAGCCTCTTCTCAAGTAGAGCAGCTCGAAGAGTTATTGAGCGAGCGAAACCCCTTACTCGCTAACTTTGGCCGAATGGGTCGCGAAATGGTAGCGCAAATCGAAGAAAGCAGCGCGCAAATTCACGCTCAATATGCTCTGCCTTTAACTATCAAAAACTATTATGACCTTTCTTCTTGTGAAAATCTCTATCTTTATCAAACCTTTCAGCCTCTGTCGCTATTACAGGCAGTGCAAGCGGATATGTTATTGATGAAAGCTCCAGAAGAGGAGTTGGTTACCAATTTAACTACAACTGACAACTCCATCCAGCTGCATAAAGCACCTAGCCGCAGGCGCGAAATTGAAATTCTTTACCATAATCTTTTGGCGCTGATGCAAAAGCAAAAAGAGTTGCAGCCGCAAGAAATCATTGTAATGGCTCCTCATATTCATGACTACATCCCTTATATCAAAAGCTTTTTTGGTCAAAAAGCCAGCTTATTAGATTTTCAAATTCTCGATCTTGGAGCAGAGGTTACAAGTGAATTAGCGCAAACTTTTTTAGCTCTTTTAGCTTTAAGTGAAAGTCGCTGGGATACTGCGCAGCTACTCTACTTATTTGAGCAGCCCTCCTTTCAACGAAAATTTGAACTTTGTGAGGCTGATTATACTTCTATTCGTAACTGGACGCTGCATACTAACATCTATTGGGGAGAAGATTTAGCACATCGCAATGAGCTACTTAAACGCTTTCACTGCCGCTTAGAAATGGCTGAAGAGAGCGAAATTGGTACCTGGAAGTATGGTATTACTCGCCTTTTGCTCGGGCTGACTCATCTGCTTGAAAACGAAACTGCCTCTACTCTGCAGATGCAACCTTGCAGCATCGCCAACTTTACAGATGCAGAGCTATTAGGTAAGTGGATTGAACTTCTGCACTCCTTGCGCGATGATTTAAGTCCTTTGCATGATGAAACAAAAATGTCGATAGAAGATTGGGGGTTTTATTTAAAAAGCCTTTTAGAAAGCTATTTAAAAGCTGATTTTGAAGACCGCCAATCATTGGAGGAGTGGGAAGAGCTACAAACGCATCTTTTAAAACTTAAAAGCCCTATAGAAGAAGCATCGCCCACGCTTTTTTCTTTTTCTTCTATTTATCATCACCTCAAAAATCTACTAAAGCAAGGCGGCGGAATTTATCGGGAAAACCATTTACAAACTGTACGTTTTTGTTCCCTTATTCCTTTGCGCTCGATTCCCGCTAAAGTGATTGCTTTGATAGGCATGCAGGCAGAAGCATTTCCCAGGGTGCAACCATTTTCCGGTTTAAATTTAGCAATAGAACAAGAAGATAAAAGTTATTTTCCCTCTACCTCTGATTATGACCGTTTTCTTTTTTTAGAAGCAATTCACTCTGCCAAAGAGACGCTGCTGATCAGCTATCCATTTCAAGAAAAAGGCAGCAGCAAAGAGCAGCAACCCTCTTTGGTGGTAGAAGAGCTATTTTGCTATCTTGATCGTTACTATACTATAAAAGGAGAATCTGTTTTAGAGCAGTGCCGTTTTATTCACCCTCTTGACCCTTTTGATAAAAGCTATTTTGCAAAAGAAAGTCGCTTAGCAAATTTTTCCCAGGAAAACTTTTTAGCTGCCAAAGCGCTTTATGGAGAAAAAAAACAGTTTGCTCCTCGTTTTATTTCTAACTTTTCTTTTGAAAAACAAACTCTTTCTCCTTTTCCTACAGAAACTGTTCTCGATCTCAAACAACTTACCGCAGTAGCAAAGCACCCTATTAAGTTCCATTTAAACCACATATTGAATATCTATTTACAAGAGAGTAAAGAGCGCCTTTTAACTACAGAAGAGGCACTTAAAGTATCTGCTTTGGATAGGTATATTTTAAAGAAAAACTCTTTGAAACAAAGCAAAGAACTAGTGATTTCTCAAGCGGAAAAAGAGGGAAGACTTCCTTTAGGAATTTTTAAAACAGTGGCAGTGAGTCACTTATCAAAAGAAATAGGCGAAATTGAAAATCGCTTAAAAAAAGAGGAGCTCTCTTTTAAAGACATTTTTGACATTGAATTTAGCTTGGCGACTACTCATCCTATCAAGCTTTCCTCGCAGCGCTGGATGTTTCCGGCAATTGCCCTCGATTACTCAAAAGAGCAGCGCATTTATATTATAGGAAAAATTTCTCATGTGACTCCTAAAGGGATTTTTACTTTTTCTAAAGATAATCTAGAAGGAATTTGGAAAATTTGGCCTGAGTTTTTAGCTTATCAATATGCTTGTCACTGGTCTAAAGGCAGCTTGAAAAAAAACCTTATCCTATCGGAAAAACAAAATGTAAAAAAGCCATTTTTTGAAGATCCTTCTCCTCATTTAAAAAAATTCATTAGTTATTATGCGCTTTGCTGCAAACAGTTCTCTCCTCTTATGCCTCAATGGCTAGACACAATTTTAAAAAAAGATGCTTCAGGATTGACTAAGCACTTTAGACAAGTATACGAAGAGAGCTTTGGCGCCTATCGGAGTATTGACCTGAAATGGGCGCTTAACCGTTTTCACCTACCAGACCCAGCGCTTTTGTTACAAAATTGGCAGCCAGAAGCGCAAGAGCTACTTGGCGACTTAAAACAATGGTAGGTTTTTATGAATTATTTTGATGTGCTCAACCATCAGTTTTCTATTCAGCAACGCTGTTTGGTAGAAGCTTCTGCCGGAACGGGAAAAACTTTTTCTATCCAAAACATCGTAGCCCGCCTGCTCATAGAGGAGTCTTCTTTAACCCTTCCACAAATTTTAATTGTGACCTTTACCCGGGCAGCTACTTGCGAACTAAAAACACGTATCCAAATGCACCTTGAGCAGCTGCAACAGCTTTTCAAACAGTGGATAAAACAACAAGCTCCTCCTGAAAATTTACCAAGTTACCTCCTGCCTTTGGCTCAAAAAGAGATCAAAGAGGTGAAAAAAACAGTGAAAAAAATTAGCCAAGCGCTCTTTTTATTTGAGCAAGCGCAAATTTTTACTATCCATGCTTTTTGCGCAAGAGCGCTTAGACAATTTCCCATGGAAAGTAAGTTTAGTTTAGGAGCGGCAGGAGAAGAAGATGGCCCAGTGGTATCGGAAACTTTAGCCATGGTAAATAATTTTTTTCGGACAGAAATACGCTATCAAAACTATAGCCCTAGCCAGATCGATCGCTATTTGAAACTCGATAACGATCAAAAAAAAATAGCGGCTTATGCTCATCATGCGTTAGATATTATCTCTTTGCCCGATTTTCATCAAAGTTACTTGCAGTTTTGCCAGGCCATGCAAACTCTTTGCCAAGACATTTGTAGTGAAAAACTACTAAATGATTTTTTAGTTCAGGCGCCATTTTATAAAAACCATAGCCGGGAAAGTAAAACGGAAATACAAAAAAAAATTACCTTTTTCACCTCTTTGTTTGCTCATACTAGTTGGAGTTTTGATGACTTTGACCGTTTGCTGGAAGATGATTTAGTGTGGGTACATGCTCTTGACCCTTCTTTATTAAAGAAAAAAACCCCTTCCTTAAAGTTAAATTATCCTCATTTTACAGAGCAAATTCGAATAGCTCTTTTACCTATTATCCAAACTGCAATCAATCCCAGCTATCTCTTTGCTCGTCTTACGAAAGACTTTAAATCTTTTTTGAGACACTTTAAAGATCAAGAAGAAAAATTTTCGCCTGATGACTTTTTGCAACAAATGCATTTAGCTTTAAAGCAACCCTGTTTTACTAAGTCCATTCAAGAAAAGTATCGCG
Source organism: uncultured Chlamydiae bacterium (assembly GCA_950054535.1). Taxonomy (GTDB): domain Bacteria; phylum Chlamydiota; class Chlamydiia; order Chlamydiales; family Parachlamydiaceae; genus CATLPS01. The sequence continues at coordinate 5,390 of CATLPS010000035.1, forward strand.
CTGTTGTCATTGATGAGTTTCAAGATACCGATCCTCTGCAGTGGCAAATTTTTTACCAGCTATTTGCCAAGCAAAAAAATGGTTGGGATGGCTACCTTTATCTAGTAGGCGACCCCAAACAGTCTATTTACTCTTTTCGTCAAGCAGATATCTACACCTACCTTAACGCCAAACAAGCCATAGGCAAAGCGCACTGTTTTTCTCTAGATGTCAATTACCGCTCTCATGCTTCTTTGATTAAAGCTCTCAATACGCTTTTTGACTCTAAGCAAGTAAACAGCCTTTTTCCTTTGCCAAAAATAGATAGCGAGCTTACCTATCAGCCCGTGAAAGCAAACTCGACTTCTTCCATTTTAAAAGAAGATGGCAAGGGCGCTATCCATTTCATTGCAGCGCAGGCTTTGAAAGATAGCCAATTTAAGTCCGACGAGTTAGAAATAGAGCTATTTTTTCCTTATATTACTGAGGAAATTATAAAAATGCGCTTAAAAAATCAGTTAAAATTTAGCCAGTTTGCCATTCTTGTACGCGATAAACACCAAGCTACGCGACTGGCAGACTATTTTACGCGCCATGGCCTGCCATATCATAATCAAAAACAGAGTAGTTTGGCAGATTCTCCCATGCTAACGGCGCTTATTGATCTTTTAAGAGCAATTATCTCTCCTAAAGACCGCAGTTTGCTTAAAGTGTCGTTGGGAAGTCAACTAATGGGCTGGAATAGCGAGCAAATACAAAACGAAGAAGAGATAGAAAAATTGCTTCCTCTTCTTTATCCTCTTCGCCGCCTTTTGTTTGAAAAAGAGTTTGCCTATTTCTCTCAAGTGCTTTTAGATAGCTGCTGGCCTCCGCAAAACCGCTCTTTAAAACAGATGATTTTAGAGCGAGAAGGTGGCCTGCAAAATCTGCATGATTTAGAGCAGCTATTTGATTTAGTTATCGAGCAACAAAAAGAGACTCCCAGTAGGCCAGAAGAGGTCGTTTTGTTTTTAGATCATATCTGCCAGTGGGAAGAAGAGGATAAAAGATTAAAAAAAAACTGTGATGCCGCGCAAGAAGGGATAAAAATTTTAACTCTTCATTATAGCAAAGGGCTAGAATTTGATATCGTTTTTACACTTGGACTACTTAACCGCAAAAAACCGCAAGAGCTTTTGATTCCTTACCAGCAAGACTCTTCTTCTATTTTAATTCCCAAAGCTGCAAATCCAGGTGCTCTTGAGCAGTTTTATCAAGAAAGCGACGCAGAAAAAATGCGCCAACTATATGTCGCTTTTACGCGGGCAAAGTATCGCCTCTATGTTCCTTTAGCAAAAAATTTTAAAAGTTCTTTAAAAAAAGGAGAGGCAGCGCCTTTAGATCTATTTTTGGCTCGCTTTAAAAAAAAGAGCTCCTCTTATGAAGAGCTCTATAGATACATTTGCGAGGAGCCTGAAAAAGACCTTTTTGCCTTCATTGACAAGCATGGTCAAGACTCTTTTATTTCCTATTCTACACATTCTGTAGGTGAGTTTGTAAAATCTGTTACGCCTTCAAAAAAAGAGATTCCTCTGCTGCAAAAGCCAACTTCTCTTCACTTTTGCCATCCAAATCTGCAAATTACCTCTTTTTCTACGTTAAGTCGTTTTCTTGGTAAAACAGCAAAAGAGGAAGAAGAGCCTTTGCAAGCCCCACAGGATTATTTACAACCCATTAAAGAGTTGCATCTTTTACCTGCAAATAAAGAAACAGGCTCTTTGATTCATCAATTATTAGAAAAAGTGAACTTTTCTTTAGTGGAAAAGATGAATCATGCAGAAGAGCTTATTCCTTTTATAGAGCTTTACCTAAAGCAAACTTACTTACAGGGCTGGGAAAAAGCAGTCGCTAAGCTCGTTTTTAATGGCCTAAAAACAGCTTTTATTCACGAATCTTTTTGTTTAGCAAAGCTAAAGCCGGCAAACTACTATCGCGAAATGAGCTTTCTTTATCCTTTCGATCAAAAAATGGCTATTGAAGAAATTAGCTATTCGCAAGGAATGATTAAAGGCGTCATTGATTTAGTTTTTAGTTATGAAAACCGCTACTACATTGTCGATTGGAAGACGAACTGGTTAGGCGATCATTTTAAGGCTTATGACTTAAAAAAAATGAAGCAATCGATGGACTATCACCATTACTCATTACAAGCTAACCTTTACAAAGAAGCGCTAAGGCGCTATTTAGCTATTATCGATCCGCGCCCCTTTGCAGAGTGTTATGGAGGTGCCTTTTACCTTTATTTAAGAGGAATGCAACCAGGTTTTACCACTGGAATTTATAATCACCTATAACCAACTCTGCACTTTTAATGGTTAATTTTTTTTGATTTTCACTTTTTTATCCACAGATCAACCGAATAAATATAATAAAAATTAAGGAGACCATGGCCCAACTCTTTCCATTAGATACTCTCTCTTTAAAAAAATGGTTTATAAAAAATAAACGCTCTTTTCCCTGGAGAAAAAACTGCAGCCCTTATGCTGTTTGGGTCTCAGAAATCATGCTCCAGCAAACAAAAGCTGCAGTAGTAATCCCCTATTTTTTAAAATGGATGGACCATTTTCCTACTATTGAATCTTTGGCTAAAGCAAATTTAGAGACAGTCATCAAATTATGGGAGGGCCTCGGCTATTATAGCCGCGCTCGCAATTTGCATGCAGGAGCGAAGCTTGTGATGGAAAAATTTGCCGGAAAACTCCCCCCATTGGAAAAAGAGCTTAGGCAGATGAAAGGGCTGGGTCCTTATACCACTAGTGCCATCTTAAGCTTTGCTTTTCATCAAAAAAAAGCAGCAGTGGATGGAAATGTTTTAAGGGTTTTTAGTCGCTATTATCAAATAAAAGACGACATCAGCAAAAGCCCAACTCATAAAAAAATCACAGAGATTTTACAAGCTCAGTTGCCCGAGCAAGAGCCTTGGATAGTTAATGAAGCTCTGATTGAGCTGGGCGCCACTGTCTGCCGGCCCGCTCCAAACTGCTCTGTTTGCCCTTTGGCGAGCAGTTGTCTTAGTTTTCAATATCATACGACGCAGCAGTTTCCCTATAAATCTAAAAAAGTAGCTGTGACAAGGCAGTTTCGCGCGGTGGCTCTTCTCTCTTATGACAATCAGTTTTTTGCAATAAAGGGCGCGCCAGGAAAAGTAATGGCCGATCTTTATGAGTTTCCTTCCATTGAAATTTCTGACTCTTCTAAGGAGTTAGAGATGCTTTTTAAATTTCTTAAAGAGACCTATCAATTAACGCCTATTTTTAAATGCATACTAAAAAGCGTCTGTCATAGCTATACGCGCTATAAAGATAGTTTAACCCCTTATCTTTTCTCTCTTGATCAGCTAGGTGCAACAGATAAGGGACAGTGGCGATCCCTGCCAGAGTTAAAAAGCCTTCCTTTTTCTTCTGGTCATCGCCAAATCTTAGACCAGTTAATGCAGTTATAAAATGTTTTTTATCTTCTTAATTGCCTTTTTAACATAAGTAGCATAGGATTTTTTGCATAATAGATAAGGCCATTTGAGCATGGACAAGGAGTCAAAAGTGAACGAACAAAAAGAGACAGGAAAAGATTTTTTAATAAGGCGGCCGCGTCGTAATCGCTCCACCGCTGCAATACGTGGCCTTATCTGCGAAACTCACTTACTTCCTAGCCAGCTAGTTGCCCCGCTATTTGTTATAGAAGGAAAAAATCAACAAACCTCTATTTCCAGTATGCCCTTTATTTTTCGTCAAACAATAGATCTTCTTCTTAAAGAAGTAGCTTCGCTTACTCAGCTAGGAATTGAGGCCATCAACCTTTTTTGCGCAGTTTCGCCGACGCTAAAAAATGCAAAAGCCTCCGAAGCAGTGCGACAGGGAAATCTAATGCAAAGAGCAGTTCAAGAGATCAGAGCTGCTTTTCCAAATATTTGCATTATGGTCGATATTGCCTTAGACCCTTATACCGACCATGGGCATGATGGGCTAGTGAACGAAAAAGGAGAGGTGGATAATGATGCAACACTTCCCCTTTTAGCGCAAATGGCACAGCTTGCCGGCGAAGCAGGCGCAGATGTGGTTGCGCCCAGTGATATGATGGATGGCAGAGTTGGCTATATTCGCCAAGAGCTAGACCGTGCAGGGCTATCGCATGTCTTAATCCTCTCTTACGCAGCTAAATATGCCTCTGCTTTTTATGGACCTTTTCGCGAAACCCTCCATTCTACGCCCAAATTTGGCGATAAAAAAGGATACCAACTCAACCCGGCTAATAGCCGTGAAGCTTTATTAGAGTGCCAGCTCGATGAAAAAGAGGGAGCAGACCTTTTACTAATTAAACCTGCCATCACTTGCCTAGATATTATCTGCAAGGCCAAAGCAATGACCTCTCTTCCTATTGGAGCTTATCAGGTTAGCGGAGAGTATTCCATGATCATGGCTGCAGGGCAAAATGGTTGGCTTAACGCAGAAGAGACATTAGTAGAGAGTTTAGTGGCTATTAAAAGGGCCGGGGCTGACTTTATTTTAACCTATGGCGCTAAGACTTATGCAAAAAAATGGCGCCAATTTCACCAGTTATAAAACGGGAAAAAAAGGCGCTTTTTTCTTAAAAAATGTTAGCGCACTGGGCAAGCACCCGTAGCACAAGACTCTGCATAATCATCATCGCGCATTTCAATGCCCTCATAACAAATCTCTTTTAGATTTTTTGTATATGCTTCATAGACCTCTTTGGTCACTACCTCTTGAGGTAGATAAGCGTAGCCTAAATCTTCTGCATTTTTGGTAGGATCATTGCGAAAAAGAAAAGAGACACCAACATAACAGTCCCAGTTTTCTAAAAGCCAGTCAATGATTTCGGGAATTTCTGATGGGTCATAAGAGATTGTATTAGAAACATTTTGCTCACACCAAGTGGTTTGCAACATTCCATACCACTGTAGTTGCGCAACTGCGGAATCGCAATTGACTTCTACCTCTTCTACAGTACCATTTTTTCTGGTGGCAGATGCCCGTGTAAAAGGCACGCTATCGTATTTTACAGGAAACTTCACTAATACTGATTCTGGCTCATAAGGTTTTTCTTTGACTTCATAACCGGCAGCAGAAAACTTAGCCACCAGCGGGTCATGCTTAGAAAAAGTAATGGAGTTAAAAATATATTTTCCTAGTGGCATATGGATGCCTTCTGGTACTTCTCCCCACTCCTCGGTTCCCATAATCTTACTTACCGTTCCGCTTGGCTTAATACAAGTTACGTTTTTGGGAAGCGGCGTATTGAGCTCATTAGCCATACTATAAGCGGCGCTAACGGTGATGTTACGCATTCTTTTATAATCATAAGCAGTAAGATCTGGCCGAGCGCGCACTCCTGTCAACCCCACACCGCAAAGGTGCAGAAAGTCATTGTTTAAGTGCCATGCTTCTTGCAAAATTTCATCGCGCAAATCCACTACTGTTTGACGATAGTTCATGCGACCTGCTAGATAAAGCGCTCGTTCCAGCCCTACTTTATCTCCTTTAAAAGCAAGAACATTGACCTCTGTTAAGTTACAAAAACTTTTATTACCAAGCAAAATTTCTACACAGGGATTACATCCTTTAAACCAAGGAGCGCGTCTTTCGGCTTCTACTGCATTAATAAAGCCAGGCTCAGATCCTCCCGACTCTAAAATCATTTGAAAGACCTCTTCTAGCTCGGCGCGGGTAGGTCTGCTATAAAAAAGAAGGCTGTTGTTAGACTGCTGACGATGGGCATTGTCTTTGAGCCACCACTCTTTCTTGGCAAGAGCAAATTCTTCCCACTCGGGCTTGCCATATTCAAATAAGGCAATTTCTGCCGAGCGACGACTAGAAAGAATGGTACCAAGCCAGTTAACAATGTCTAAAATATCCATGCGAGTTAAAAGCTGATCAGAGCGATTGGATAAAATTTTTGCAATTGCTTTAAATGCTTTGGCAATTTGTTCATCTCCCGACGAGATCCAGCCATAACCTTTTAACCTGGTGCCTGCTGGGCGAATTTCAGAGCAGTCAATTACCAGCTTGCGGGCAGGAAATTTTCCTGCGACTAATTTTCCAATCGCCTTGGCCCAGGCTACTGCTGAATCGCCCACTTTAATTGTCCAAGTCAGAGTATCGGGATCAAAAGTCTCTACATTATGTTGATAGCCCCCTTTTTCAGTGCGCTGGGAACGAATAATCTGAATCTCTTGCAAAGGTTTTCTAAAGCCATTCAAGGTACCAGTAATTGGTTTAAACCCCACTCCGCAGCCTTGTAAAAGAAGCCAAAGAGCATCGACAATATCATATACAGTCTCAATATGCGTATAGGCACAGTTAAACATGCTCGACTCTCGCGTCCGGCTCATTTCTGTACCTCCTAACCATAAAGTACGGCCAGCTGGAGCAATATAGCGATTTAAAATTAAGCTACGGATCTCTTCTAGTTCATCTTCTTGTACTTCATTAAGTGTTCTGCCTAGCGCTCTTTCCCATAACCAGCGCTGATGCGAAATGACTCGCTCTACTACTTGAGGCCACGTTTCTAGCTGTATGGATTCATCTTGATGAGGACGATGGTAAGTTCTTAAAGCCAGGGCCGTAGCTCTAGCAGATGGGGTTGTCTTTTTCATAGTGATTCCTTGATACAAAATTATATTTTTAACTTGCAAAAGCTAGATATTTTTAAGGCTTAAGAAAAAAGAGCCATAGGTAAATTTTAAAAGCAACCAAGGGCTTTCAAAGCCTCTTTTTTATCTGCTTTGAGCCATTAAAGTCAAGCTAAAGGAAATGGTTGATAGCCAGTCAATCACACTTGAAAATTAATGATTTAAGTAATTATCTTTAAGTGGTTTAAATAAGATTTTTGTTTTTAAAAACCGCAGACAGTTTAGTTATTTTACAGCCTTTTGCACTGCGTCATTTCATGAAAAATAAAAATAGCTAACCTTAAAATTTAAATAAAAAATTATAAAAATTTTATTGTGTTAGTAGCTTAGCTAGCTTCTGTAAATCTTTATCAGTTTTGCCAATTTTTTTTTGACCACTTAAAGACTTTCTTTCTTTAAGTAGTTGTTTTAAAATAGTTTCCTCTTCTTTTTTATTGAGCTGCTGGTAAAAATCTCGACAAAGAGTGGCTAGATCTTGAAACTCTTCCTCTATTTGCACAAACTGCAATATTTGTAGAGCAAGAAATTCAAATTGTGAGTACTTGCCTACTTCTAGCAGATAAGACAGAACTTCTAAGTTAAAATCAACGTCTTCGCTCTCTAGATACTCTTCCATTAAACGAAGAAGTTTTTTATCTGCTAGTTTATGATCGATGCGTTCTGCCAAACGAACAGATAAAAGCTCAAACCACTTATTATCTTTTAGATAAGGAGCAAAAGTTTCTAAAAGCTCTTGCGCATATAGCTCGTTTGCTTCAATCATTTCAAAAATATAATCATAGAAAAAGCTTTCAATATCATTAGCAAAAAAAGGAGCTATTCTACTAAGAGCCTCCTTAGCAAGGAGTCCTTGATCCACATTATCATTTAAAGCGCGCGCAAAACTAGCAAGGGCAGCTTGCATAGCAGTAGAGGAGCTGCTTACTCCCCTGTCATGCTGATGAATTTGATAATCTAACTCGTTACAAATAATGGTCAAAGAGGGCTTATCTGTTAGCAAGCGTCGCCAAATTTCAAAAATAAGAAGATAAATTTGGTCCGAATTTTTAGCGGAAAGCTCTTGATCGCTAGTAATATCATCTGTAAAATCTTCTGGTGAGCCATAGTCACTAGCGTAATTTACAAAGCTTTTTTGATCTAAATGGATTTTAAAATTTTTGAGACGATGAAAGATCTCATCTAAAGGTATACAGCGATAGTCTGCTACTTGCCAAGCTTCTACTTTAGAATTTGGCTCATTTAACCAATTCATGCGAATCAAATTATAAAGTGCATGCCTTTCTAAAAGATGCATAAATAAAACTTCTCTTAATAAAAATTTTTAAACAATTACAATTAAATGATAATTAGCAGACTTTTAAATTAAACGTAATTTTTCAATCGAAATATAGCCTATCACTTCATTTTCATCCTTTATTTTTACCCACTCTCCCTTTGTATCCATGTCTAAAATAGTGACTTTTAGACCGGCTACTAATAAAGGAGGATCAGCTTGAGTATCCATAGCATTTGGGAATGAATAACAAAGAGTTGGATGAATTAAAATTGCCTCAACAGGACCAATGTACCAATTTAGCAAACGAGTCAATAAAAGTACAATAAAGAGTAAAAGAGAAAAAAACCTCCCTTGAGATAACCATGAATAGTCAAACCAAAATAATAAACTATAAAATAAAATAGCAGCACTGAGCAAAATGGTCAGGGATTTTATTTGCGTTAAAAATAGATAAAATTTTTCTATTATTTTAAGCAGTTTTTTCCCCAAAGAGTCTGTTTTTTTTTGTAGTTTTAAATCCTTTAAAAGCCATTCTTTTGTTGCATTTATTTCTCTACTAAAAGGATCTATTTTTAATGCTTTTTCAATATAGAGAAGAGCTAGACTTTTTTCATTTAAATGAAGACAGGTATAGGCAGTTGCTAGATAGAGCTGGCTAGAAGGGTTTTTCCACTTTTTTTCTAAGTTCAAATAGAGAGAAAGAGCGCGGTTAAAATGAACTTGCTGCTGTTTAAAAAGATCAGATGCAGCTGCTTGTCGATAGCTTTTATTAGCCTCATCAAAATCTTGCTCGAATGTAGAACTGATGACAAAAAAAGGAAAAATGAAAAAGAGAAGTAGAGATAATCTTGCTGCTAGCATTACTCTAAAATAACAGCAAAAAGTACAAAAACCATTAAAAGCAGAGCTACTGTAATGACAATCATCGGAAAAAGAGCATGACGGCTAGCTTTAAAAATTTGTAACTTATGGTAGGATTTTTGATAATTAAAAAGGGCAAATAAAAAAATAGCCATTCCCCAAATAATTAAAGAAATTCCTGCTGCTTTACCTGCTGCACGGTTCCACAAGTTTTCAAAAATCAAAAATTTTGCAGCGGCTACGCCAAGTCCTATACTCGTTAGCCCTGTGCGAATCCAGGCAAGGTAGGTTCTTTCTGAGGCCATACGCATCTGCTCTTCGGCCAGCCATACAGTATTGCTTATCTCTTTTTGATAGATATTAGAACTCTCTTCCCCTTCCACCAAATACTCCTTTATTTTTTATTTACCACCAATCTATGTAAAGTTTTCAAAAAGTAAAAGATCTAAAAAAACTCTAAGTAATCTGCGAGCTTAAAAAGGGATTCTTCTTGGTAACGAATAGCTAAGATTTTAATAATTTGCTGATCTTGTTTTTCTGCAGAAAGTATTAATAAATTGATTGCAAGTTTTGCTAAAAGTTCAATTTCATAAGTTTTTGCAAACTCTAAGAGGCCGTAGGCATCTATTTTTTCCCCCGCACGCGCTCTTTGCTCTATTTGATCAGGCCCTAAATAAAAATAACTAGCAATATCCCTTAAAACAGCTAACGAGTAGTTTAAAAAGATAGGCTCTTTCTCTTTTTTAATCTGAAATTTCCCTGAAATTTGTTTTGTCAATACTTGAGAGTGAAGAAAAAGTTTTTCTTCCTGATAAGAAAATAGAGTAACGTTAGTACCTTCTGCTTTAAGATAATCTTCATAAAGAGCAGCCCCCGGAAAGTCAATATTGTGAGCAAGGGGCAAAAGCTCCATAAAAATAGATAGATTTGAGGTGGGATTTTCCTTATAAGTAAGCTCTACTGTCATGTCTATGCTCTGTAATTGAGAATGAATCTCTAAAATTTTTGGCGGTTTTTCAATGAGATCATATTCAAAGCCTAAAGAGGAAAAGAAAATAGAAAGATAAGGCCTAACTAAACCATCAAAAACAAGCAAAGAAAAGCGCTCTTTTAATGGGTTTAATTGCTGCTGGACTAAATCTTCAAAAAAAATTTCGCAAAAATAAAAAGCATCAGGAAAAGAACGGATAAAAAAACGCTCTACTTTCCCTTTCGTATTTAATGCATTTTGACAACTTTTTCTAAAAAGCTCTAAAATTTTTTTAATTTCTTTTGTTTCTTGGTTTTTTTCCGTTATGACATAGTTTGGTGGACTTACTTTTCTGAGTTGATTAAAAATACAAGCAAATTGTGAAAAAAAGAGCTTTTTATTTTTAATTACTTCTGTTGCGCGCTTTTTAACCAATAAATCTAGTTGGTTTAACTGCTCTTCTTTTTCTTTTAAATTATCAAACTCCCTGCTTAAAAACCCTTGCAATCGATAGCAGCTATTTATCACTTTTACCTCATTTTAACGTTTTAGAAACAAACTATTTTTTTTTGATTATAAAAGCAATCTATCTGTTGGGTCTATTGTCAATTCTAACATTCGTGAAGTATGGAATAATGAGAAATTTACTCAACTTCG